>JBAVQV010000044.1:0-9754 GCA_049694415.1 Dehalococcoidia bacterium | reverse complement strand
CGGTAGAGGAACCACAGAAACAGTTGTCTCCGATACTACGTCGGTGGCACAACGCTGGATGGAGGTGGACAGGATCTCACGAGATTTCTCGTCAATTTCATCTTTTATCCGTGATTCCCAATCCCGAACGCGTCGCGAAGCTTCGTCACGGATCTCTTCCTCAATAGCGCGAAGCAATTCCTGTTTGGCTTCATCGGTTGAAATGCCGGAGATTAGTTCTAGTCGCTGAAGCTGCTTAGCCTTTATTTCATCGAGTTGAAGCTTGACAGCCTCGATTTCCCTCTCTCGACTGGACAAACCACGTTCGCGGCGGTCCAAACTCTCTAGCTTGTGTTCTAACTTCTCTTCCTTTTGGGTGAAACGCCTTTCAAGTCTCTGTAACTCAAAACGTCGCTCTCGACTATCAGCCTCGGCAGCAGCTCTGACCTTGTTCGCTTCCTCTCTGGCTTTCTGAAGCATCTCCTCATTTGCCGCTGTTGCCTCTTCCAGTAATCGCTTAGCTTCATTTTGAGTTCTGCGGAGCTGTTGGTTGGCTAATATCTGTCTGGCAAAATAGCCCAAAAGTAGGCCTAAAATAAGAACAAGCCCAACTACAACAACATATATCGTTGCAGAAACAACCATTTAACTGCCTCACTTTCCTAAAACACCATATAATCATGATGTAAAAATGTCCTAAAATACCCCCTTAATAGTAATCCTTCGCCAAGCTAGTGTCAAACAAATGTCCTATTCGAAATTATTACAAAGAGCCCCTTTGTCTCTCCTGCCACAAACGCGCCACAGCAAAGTTAACAGTCTCATAATTAAAACCGCGCCGCCGGAGATAACCATATAATCGACGGCGAAAATCATCATAATCAGAACTTGATAGGCGACGTGCCTTCCTTAATCCGGCCTCATAAACGTAATTTTCATCATCTAAATCCTTCACTACCTCATTGGCCGTCTCGGCAGCCACACCCTTTTGTCTGAGCTCAAGTTTAATTAATCTTCCACTTCTAGGACTGAATGACAAACGATTATTCCTCCAATACTCGGAGAAGGCTACATCGTCAATAAGTCGACGTCCTTTTAACCTAAAAATAACCTCATCAACGACCTTATTATCAAAACCTCGACGTCGCAGCCGCTGCCTTACCTCATTTTCACTACGAGGGCGATAGCTGAGATAGTGCAACGCAGCGGCAAAACAACTCTGAAAAAGGTTCGCCTCTTTTAGTTCTTCAATCTGGTCTGCTGACAGGTGCTGGCCAACTTTGAGTCGGTTTGTTACTGCCAGTTCCTCAACGATAGCGAAGGAAAATAAGCCATCAACAAAGACATTTACCTGCTTTTTCCTGTCATTTGACCGCAGAGCCGTAATCATCCCCACTTGGACTTCCTCTGCTCTGGGTTATAAGGATGTAGAAGAGCCGATGTTATTATTCGGAAACTTCTTTTACTTCGGCGTTTGGATTTGGCAAAGTGCTTGCCGCAACCCTTATCTCTCGCTCCATTTTAGAAGCCAAGTCTTGATGCTGCATCAGGTAATCTCTGGCATTTTCTCGCCCCTGACCCAACTTTAGGTCGCCGTAAGTAAAAAAGGTACCCGCCTTTTTTATAACTCCCAGAGCAACCCCTAAATCGATAATGTCACCTTCCTTACTTATGCCATACTTACCCCGCTTAAACATTATGTCAAATTCAGCCGACCGGAAGGGAGGTGCCGTTTTATTCTTTACTATCCTGGCTCGAACCCTGGTGCCTATTACCTCAGAACCCTGTTTGATAGAATCGACTCGTCTCAAATCGATCCTCACTGAGCTATAAAATTTTAATGCTCTGCCTCCTGGGGTAACCTCCGGGCTACCAAAAATTATGCCCACCTTTTCTCGCAACTGGTTGATGAAGACCACTGCGGTGTGCGATTTGCTAATCGCCGCTACTAATTTCCTTAACGCCTGTGACATTAAACGCGCCTGCAAACCCACGTGTATATCACCCATCTCTCCCTCTATCTCGGCACGAGGTACCAGGGCAGCCACGCTATCAATCACTATCACGTCAACAGCCCCACTCCTTACCAGTTCTTCAGTGATACCCAAAGCCTCCTCTCCATCATCGGGCTGGGATATACGTAAATCTTCGATTTTAACGCCACAATTAGCTGCGTAGGTCGTATCAAGAGCATGCTCAGCATCTACGTAAACGGCAATGCCGCCCAGTTTTTGAGCTTCAGCAAGGATATGCTGGCCAAGGGTGGTCTTACCCGAAGCCTCAGCACCAAAAATTTCAGTAACACGACCTCGTGGAATGCCACCTATACCTAAAGCTAAATCCAAACCCAATGATCCGGTGGGAATAGCTTCTATCGTCATTCTCGCCGATATCTCACCCAACTTCATAATGGAACCCTGACCAAACTGTTTCTCAATACGGTTTATAGCTAATTCCAATGCCTTTTCTTTCTCTGAAGCCATCTCTTCCCTCCTGTTACAACCAAACGCATCATAGCATACGAATTATACCAACACAACCTACACCGAAAATGCTTTAGTTTACAGTGGCGGAACAGGCGGCAGGCAGCGCTTATGTGCGCTCTGGCTTATTTTAAAATCAATCTTCTCTTTTATTTGCTTCTCAGCTTTACCTGTAATCAAATAGCGGTCCAGTTCATCATAGGTAAGGCCAATCTCTTCCTCATCCGTCTGTCCATCCCATAAACCTGCCGAAGGTGGCTTGTCTATGGTTGCTCTAGGGATATCTAAATACTCAGCCACATCTCGCACTTGCCTCTTTATCAGGTTGCCTAAAGGTATAAGGTCTGAGCCACCGTCACCATGCTTGGTAAAATAACCAACCGATAACTCGCTTCTGTTGCTAGAACCTGCCACTAGATAATTTAGACGGTTAGCCAAATAGTAAAGCGTGACCATCCGCAGCCTGGGTTTGATATTATTTTCCGCTAGCTTCCTTGTTGTCACATCATAACCTACATCCGGCAAAGCGTTAATCAAGGAATTGAACACTTCATCAAGAACAACGATTTTTACGGGTATATAAAACTTAGCAGCAACAAGCTCTGCATGCTCTCTATCTATGTCGCAACTGTGACAGGGCATAATCACCCCCAAAGTTGCCTCAGGAAAAGCACGCTTACATAACACTGCGGCTACCGAAGAATCGATCCCACCGCTCATCCCCAAGACCACCCCTTTACCCCCAGCTGCTAAGACCGTCTCCCTAGTCCATAAAGTGAGTCTCTGAGCTAGTTCTTCAATTGAGGACTTCATCACACTAGCTGCTAGTATAACACTCCGCAAAACAGTTCACCAACGGATGACTCAGAAAAAATAATCCTGCTTAGGAAAAGCATAGAAACAGAAATGAATAGTAAGTCAGAAGGGCGAGTTTACAGGTTTTCGCTGGACGCTATCGGGTCTGTAGAGCAAGAGAGGAAATTTTGCATTTTTATCTGTCATTTTGAGTTTTAACTTTTTAACTTTTGATTTTTAGTAAACAACCTCAAGGTGTTTATTGCCATTGCCAGCCTTTCGCTTGTCATTCTGAGGTAGCGAAGCGACCAAAGAATCTTGCTCAGGATAAACTCCGCGTTGCAATCTCTGAGATTGCTTCGGGGTTTACGCCCCTCGCAATGACAAATAAACAATATCAAGGTTTGACTCAGCGATAATTGCCAGGTAAACTACTATTCGGAGGGCAAAATGCCCATTTACGAATATGTGTGTCCTGAATGTGCGTGCAAGTTTGAATTGTTACGCTCTGTAAACAAAGCCAACGAAGGTGCTTCCTGTCCTAAATGTCAGCACCACGCTAAACGGGTTTTTTCTCGCTTCGCTTCGTTTTCCAAGGGCGACAATGGCGAATCCACACCGATAGCTGGCACCGGCGGCTCATGCTCCGGTTGCACCTCTTCCAGTTGCAGCAGCTGCAACGTATAGCCCAGCCCTAACTTCCAAATACCATTCGGTAGGTTAATTCCGTGTCTTTCGACCCGTTAACCTCAGGACACCCCAGGCGATACCGCCAATAAGCAAGGCTTCAAAGATAACAACGCCGTAGCCCAAAAAGGCTGCATCGTAGAAAAATCCTTCGGGAAATAAGCGAATCAGGTAGTCCCTGGCAGGGTCAAGCATCCAATATTGATTTGAAAAGCTTACCAGGTGGAAAAGAATAAAAAATCGCTCGAAGCCAAAAAAGGCCCAAAGAGCCAGGATAATCATAAGTCCCACTGTAATCAAACTTCCCCAAAATAAACCTCTAACCAGCATGCGCCATCCACTCTTGAAACCAAAGAAGAGTGCCAGAGTGCAGACGGCCATTAATAGAAAAACCCCCCTTTGCACCCAATAATCACGCTGGATTAAATTTTTCACATCCACAAGATGAATTAGCTCCCGCTCATTAAACAGATTTAGCTTTTCACCACCCTTATCAACCGTAATCTGCGCTGTATTCGTCCTCAAATCGAAGTAATCAATCAAATGTTGGGCTACCGTCCGTAATTGCTGGCTATCCAGACCGGTAGCCTGACTTATTTCATATTTATTGAAGCCATATTCATAAAGCCTGAGTTCATTTACCTCCCAACAAATAGTGCCGGTGACGAGCAGCACCGGCAAGCAACAGGCAAATAACCAGTAGATTATTTTTTTTACGACTTTCACTTCACTCCTTGGAAATTAACATTGATAGTAGCCACTTCCACCATGCCGTGTCAACAAAAAAATTTTCGATTTTTTTCTTGATCTACTGAAGGCAGTACCCAAAACCCTGTGTTATAATTAGCAGCGAGTGTATCAATAAAAAGAGCCGAATGTTTACCCATCTTCACGTCCATACCGAGTACAGCTTACTTGACGGTTTATGTCGCATTACCCAGCTTATTGCTAGAGCTAAAGAACTGGGCATGACCAGTTTAGCCATCACCGACCACGGGAGCATGCACGGTGTAATCGAATTTTACCTGTCGGCTAAAGAAGCCGGAATAAAACCTATTATCGGTTGTGAAACTTACGTTGCTGAAACCAGTCGGCTAAATCGGAATGCCGGAGATAAAACACCCAACCATCTGGTCTTGCTCGCCAAAAACCAGCAGGGTTACCATAATCTTATTCAACTGATTACCAAAGCCCATCTTGAAGGTTTCTATTACAAGCCGAGAGTGGACAAAGAGCTTTTGGCGCAATATCATGAAGGACTTATTGCCCTGTCCGCCTGTGCTCACGGCGAGTTGCCTCGTCTTATTCTGGGAGGACAGCTCGAAGAGGCAGCCACACAAGTTTCATGGTTTAAAGAGACCTTTGACGATTATTACCTGGAAATCCAAAGACACCCCATTCCTGAACTGGAACAAATCAACAAAGGGCTACTTTCACTCTCTTCAAAACTGGATATACCCATAGTGGCTACTAACGATGTGCACTATATCAATAAAGAAGACTCATCTAGTCAAGAGTTACTGCTCTGTATTCAAACAAATACCTCCATCTACGACGAAAAACGGCTCAAGATGGCGGGTGATTTCTTTTACCTTAAAAGCCAGGATGAAATGGTGGAGATGTTTAGGGACCTACCCGAAGCCATACAAAATACGCAGAAAATAGCCGATATGTGCCAGTTAGAGATAGAGTTCGGGCGCCTTCATCTTCCTCAATTGGATCTGCCAGGAGGCCAAACAGCGGACGATTACCTGGCTGAACTGTGCCGGCAAGGACTTAAACAACGTTTCCCTTCGGTAACACCAGAAATTCAACAAAGGCTAGCTTATGAATTAGAGGTCATTAAACAAACGCAGTTTGCCGACTATTTTCTTGTTGTCTGGGACCTTATCTCCTTCGCTAAAAAACAAAACATCCTCGTCGGTGTTCGAGGCAGCGCTGCAGCCAGTTTAGCTCTTTACTGTTTGGGTATAACTAACATTAATCCTTTAACTAACACGTTGGTATTCGAACGCTTCTTAAACATAGAGCGCCGTGAGCCTCCAGACATCGACCTAGATTTCCAGGACGACTGCCGCGATAAGATGATAAGCTATGTCACCCAAAAATACGGGCCTGACCATGTAGCGCAAATTATCACGTTTGGTACTTTAGGTGCCAGAGCTGCGCTCAGGGATGTAGGCAGGGCTTTGGGTATGCCTTACAGCCAGGTTGACAGAGTAGCCAGGCTTGTAACCCCCAGACCGAATATAACTCTGGACCAGGCCATGGCTGAAAACAAGGAACTAGATGAGATTTACCACGAAGATAGTGCTATACAAAACCTGGTTGATACGGCCAAGAAGTTAGAGGGCGTATCTCGTCATGCCAGTACCCATGCTGCCGGAGTAGTCATATCCAGAGAACCTTTGACGCAATATGTGCCGTTACAACGGGCTGCCAAAGACAACGACCAGGATATGACTATGACTCAGTTCTCTATGGAAAGCGTTGCCCGTCTTGGCCTGCTGAAACTTGATTTTTTGGGACTGGCTAATCTTACCCTCTTAGCTAAAGCGCGAGAAATCATCGCGGAGAATCGCGGCATCACCATAGACCTGCAGCGTATACCGCTAGACGATGTGGCGACCTTCCAATTGCTGACATCTGGAGAAACAGGCGGTATCTTCCAATTAGAAAGCGCTGGTATGCGCCGCTACATAAAGGAACTGAAGCCAACCGCTTTCAATGACATTGCGGCCATGGTAGCTCTCTATCGGCCCGGACCGATGGAGCACATACCTACGTTTATTAAAGCAAAGCATGGAATCGAATCAACTCGTTACCCGCATCCGGCCGTTAAGGAGATTCTGGAGGAAACTTACGGCGTCATCGTTTATCAGGACCAGGTACTTCTTATAGTTCGAGCTTTAGCCGGCTACAGCTTGGGGCAAGCCGATATTTTCCGGAAAGCCATGGGCAAGAAAATTCCCGAAGTGATGAAAAAGGAAAAACAAAATTTCATAAACGGAGCTAAGAAAAACGGAGTGCCTGCCGAAGTGGCCGCTGAAATTTTCGCCTTAATTGAGCCTTTTGCCGGCTATGCTTTCAACAAGGCTCATAGCGTGAGTTATGCCCTCATCGCTTACCAGACAGCGTATCTTAAAGCCAATTACACGCTTGAATATATGAGTGCTTTCCTGAACACGTATGCCTTTCATTCCGATAGACTTCCTCCGGCCATTGCCGAATGCCGCCGCCTGAATATTCCTGTTTTGCCTCCGGATATTAATAAAAGCCAAACTTCTTTCGCCATCGAAAAGGAGGACGGCAAAGCAGCTATCCGCTTCAGCCTGACTGCAATTAAAAATGTGGGCTACTCAGCCATCGAACCGATTATACTGGCTCGAAAAAAAGGCGGCGAGTTCAAATCAATAGAAGATTTTTGTCGCCGTGTTGACCTGCGTAACATAAACAAAAAGGTGGTTGAGAGCTTAATCAAGGCCGGAGCCTTTGATAAACTTGCCTCGCGCGGAGCGCTCCTTCTGGCTATTGACCGAATCATATCTCTGGCACAATGGGAGCAACGGCTGAGGGAGTCAGGACAGACGAGTATGTTTGACCTGTGGGGTGATACGGTACCAACGCCACTCCCCAACTTAAACCTGGACGACCTGGATACGCCCCTGAAAGATAAACTGGAATGGGAGAGAGAGCTGTTAGGCGTTTACGTCTCTGAACACCCTCTATCCTCAATGGCCCCCGCACTGGCTAACGCTGCTACGGCGTTATGTGGCGGAATAGATGTCGAAATGGTGGGCGAGAAAGTGATTATCGCCGGCATGGTAACCTCTATACGCCAACTCTATACCAGAGATAGGCGACCTTTTGTCATCGCTACCCTCGAAGACCTCGACGGGAGCATCGAGGTTGCCGCCTGGTCCGAGGTCTACAGCCAGACAAAAGAAATGTGGCAAGAAGGTAAAATCCTGCTGGTAGAAGGTATGGTAAAATCAAGAGACGACCGCGCAACCATCAATTGCTTTCGGGTGCGCCAATATCAGACCGATAGTGAATCACCAAAGGAGACTGAGCCTACTGCCCCACCGTCGGTGCCGCGTAAAATAGTAATCCACATTACACAAAGCGATAGAACAGAAGAAGACGTAGTACGCCTCAAAGAGGTCATGGATGCACTTGCCCGCTATCCCGGACAGGATACTGTACTAATCAGCGTAGTCACCCCGGATGAATCGGTCAATATGAAAATGCCAAATACAATAAACTATTGCCCGGAATTAGCCAAAGAGATAGATAGTATATTGGGAGAGAACAGCTTAAAGTGGTATCTGAAATGAGCCGCTTTTCAAACGGACTGCTCTAGCTGAAGCAAGAACTTTTTGATTTCCACGCCGCCACCAAAACCGCCAGGCTTTCCATCGCTGCCAATAACACGATGGCACGGGATTACAATCGGTACCGGGTTCCTACCCAAAGCCTGTCCTACAGCCCTGGCTGCTTTGGGTAAGCCTAGCTGGTTAGCTACCCAGCCGTAACTTCTTGTCTCACCGCGAGGAATATTGCGAACCGTCAGCCAGACGTTCTGTTGAAAGCGGGTTGTGCCGGCTAAATCCAGCTTATCAGCAAAACCCACAGGTTCACCATCAAAATAACGCCTTATCCTATCTGTCAGCTCAGCAAAACATGCAATATCGTGATTTTCGGCGTCACAGCCGTAGCTAGCAATTTGGCCAAGCACAGCCTCTTTTGATTTAAGTGGTAAAATGACCTTTTTTAGCCCGTTAGATGAGCCAATCACTCCTGTCCATCCCAGGCAGGTTTCACATACCGCGAAGGTTAATGCCTCAGCTTTTTTCAACTCGTCAATACTCCGTAAAATTTGTCGATTAGCCGGCTAGTTCATCCAATCGTGCTCTATAGGTCTGATAAGTACTGGAATCATAGAGGACGAATAATACTTCGTTTAAGGACGTTGATTCATCACGTAAAAAAGCAATCACTGTATCCAGTGCTACCCTGGCCGCCTCAACCACCGGATAGCCGTAAGCTCCGGTGCTGATGGATGGAAATGCTATACTTTTAAGCTTGTGTTCAGCAGCCAGTTCTAAACTCTCCCGGTAGGCACTGGCCAATAGCTCAGCTTCACCGCGGTTTCCGCCATGCCAGACCGGGCCAACAGTATGTATAACATACTTGGCTTTAAGATTCCCGCCCGTGGTTATCACCGCCTTGCCTGTAGCTAAGCGCTCTATTCGAGAGATAATTTTACGGCATTCGTTCAAGATAGCTGGGCCCCCAGCCCGATGAATAGCACCATCCACACCACCCCCACCCATCAAACTGGAATTGGCAGCATTAACAATAGCGTCTGTTTCTTGCCTCGTAATGTCTCCTTGTATCAGGCCAAGCCTTGCCTTACCAACAGTTATCTCATTGACTCCGCTCATAGCCACCTCACAGCGGACTTCAAGCCAACTCCGGCTCAATTAGCCCGTAATTGCCATCGTTGCGGCGGTAGAGCAGGCTGAGTCTATCATTATCGGAGTTGACAAACAGAAAGAATGAATGACCCAAAAGCTCCATTTGATCCGATGCCTCTGTCACTGACATCGGCTTGACCGCGAATCGCTTTAATCTAACTACTCTTGGCAAATCTCTAGACTCTTTTTCCACAATGATATCTTCTGCAGGTTGTCGGGTAAGAGAAAGGCCACGTCCTTTATCATGCAGCTTCCCTTTATACCGCTCGATTTGTCGCTCTAATACCTCAGCCACAGCATCAACCACTACCCGTACCCCCTCTCCTTTCT
>JBAVQV010000043.1:0-6090 GCA_049694415.1 Dehalococcoidia bacterium | reverse complement strand
TACCTCGTACCATGTCTACAATTAGCTTGACTTTACGAGAAGAAACACGAACATCTTTAGATACGGCTGCTACTTTCATCGTCTACACCGGCTCCGGCTTTTTTGGCTGAACAGTTACTGTTGCCTTACTAACATGCCCACGGAATGTCCGGGTTATAGCGAATTCTCCCAGCTTGTGACCTACCATATTCTCGGTGATAAAGATAGGCACATGCCGCCGGCCATCGTGTACACCAATTGTATGGCCTATCATTTCCGGCATGACGGTAGAGGCACGCGACCAGGTTTTTATCACTACCTTCTCGCCAGAGCGATTGAGCGTTGTTATCTTCTTAAGTAACTTGACGTCACAATAAGGACCTTTTTTAGATGAGCGTGACATTCTGTTCCTGCCTTTTCAATTACCTTCTTATTTCCGCCGCTTGACAATCAATTTGTCTGAAGCCTTGTTCCGGCGCGTCTTCGGACCCAAAGCCGTCTTGCCCCATGGTGTTTTTGGCGCCATCCCCCGAGGAGCTTTGCCTTCACCACCCCCATGGGGATGGTCACGTGGTGTCATAGCTGAGCCGCGAACCTGGGGGCGCCGTCCTAGCAATCTAATGCGTCCAGCCTTGCCCAACTTTACACCTTGATGTTCAACATTGCTTATTTGTCCCACGGTAGCCAGGCAATCGCTCAAAAAACGCCGTAGCTCACCAGAAGGCAAACGAACAAGCGAATATTTGCCCTCTTTACCCAATAGCTGCGCCGCTGTACCAGCGCTACGTACTATCTGCCCGCCTTTCCCAGGTTCAAATTCAAGGTTATGAATCAATGTACCATCTGGAATCGCACTTAGCGGCAAAGTATTACCGGGCTTTATCTCTGCATCCTCTCCCGTCATTATGGTGTCACCTACATTGAGACCCAGAGGCGCTAGAATATAACGCTTCTCTCCGTCTGCATAATTAATAAGAGCAATGCGAGCTGAGCGGTTTGGGTCATATTCAATGGCAGCTACCTTCCCTTGAACACCAATTTTATCTCGCTTAAAATCGATTATCCGTAATCTACGTTTAGCACCACCACCCCGATGCCGCACCGTTATTACACCTCTATTGTTACGCCCTGCTCTTTTCTTAATTGGCAACAATAGCGATCTCTCGGGAACTGTCTTGGTTATCTCCTCAAAAGAGGCGCTAACCATGCCCCGCCTGCCGGGTGATGTTGGGCTATAAGTTTTTAACGCCAAAGCTTACATCCCTTAATTCTAGGGATGCCTCCTTTGCCATCGGGTCTTTCTCAGGAGCTTGCGATGCTTATGCTTCGCCATTTTTTTCTTCCGTTTTTTGATAACTGAGCCCAATTCTATTCCCCTTCTTTAATTAAACCCCTTCGAAGAATTCTATCTTTTCTCCCGGCGCCAGGGTAACAACTGCCTTCTTCCAAGCCGGTGTCAGTGTCTGCCGTTTGCCCACTCTTCTCATCTTCCCCGGGACAGTCATAACAGCAACTTTAACTACATTAATCTTGAAGGCAACCTCTACGGCCTCCTTAATTTGCCGCTTGTTAGCCTCTTTCATCACTTCAAAGGCATACTGATTTCGTTCCTTCATAATCGTAGCCTTTTCAGTGATTAAAGGTCTTTTTACTACCTGATAAGGATGCATACTTACCAAAACCCCAGAATCTTGATTTAGTTAGTGCTAGCCACTGCCTCCGGTACTGACTTTTCGCCCCAAATCTGTTCCACCTTCCGAATCGCATCGACTTCCATTACTATGTCCTTATATGAAAGTAATTCAGCGATGCTAAGCAAAGGGGCCGGTATTGTTTTAACGCCCGATAAATTACGCGCTGATTTAACCAAATTAGCTTGGGCTTCAGCAGTGGCGATGATTGCAGAATCGCCAATACCCAGTGCTATCAACATATCCAGCACCGCCTTCGTTTTCGGGCTATCAAGCTCAAGCTTATCCACAATTTTCAACTCTCCGCTGCTTGCTTTATCCGAAAGGACGCACTTCAAAGCCAAACGTCGCATCTTTTTAGGCATATCCTGCCTGTAGCTTCGTGGATGAGGACCAAAGGCGACTCCCCCTCCTCTAAGCATGGGCGACCTGGCATCGCCGCGACGTGCCCGCCCGGTATGCTTTTGTGCATGAATTTTCCTGCCGCTGCCAGCGACCTCGCCCCTCTTCTTAGTATCAGCAGTCCCCAAACGACGATTAGCCAACTGCCTGACTAACGCTTGATGCACCACAGCCTCATTAAAGGGAACAGCAAAGACATCGTCCCTTATTTCGATTTGCCGGGTTGCTTTACCCTTCAAATTATAGACCTGAACTTGCACTATGTTTTTCCCTCACCAGCTTTTTTAATGAGCAACAGTCCCTTCCTGGCACCCGGCACCGCTCCCCTGACCAGCAACAAGTGACGAGCTAAATCTACATTGAGCACTTTAAGATTGCGCTGCGTGACTCGCCTATCTCCCATGTGTCCCGCCATGCGTGTTCCCTTAAATACACGTCCCGGTGACGTAGTGGCACCAACCGAGCCCCGAGCTCGATGACGGTCGGACTGCCCATGTGTCTTGGGGCCACCAGCAAAATGATAGCGCTTGACCACGCCGGCAAAACCCTTACCTTTTGATATGCCGCTAACATTAATTAAATCGCCGGGCTTAAACATATCAGCGTCAAACTTCTGCCCTACCTGAACAGAGTTGACGTCATCAACTTGAAATTCCCGCAGATGTTTGAACTGACCAATCTCTTTAACGTGACCTTTCTTCGGAGAGTTAAGCACCTTAGCTTCTCCAAAGCCCAGTTGCACAGCATTATAACCATCCTTAGCCTCGTTCTTTACTTGGATAACAAAGCAAGGACCGGCTTCAATAGCCGTCACCACCACTTCTCCATTATCCTGGAAAAGTTGTGTCATGCCTATTTTCCTGCCAATTAAACCCTGAATCATTTTACGGTTATAACCTGATATCTATTTCCACCCCGGAGGGCAGCTGGAGCTGAGTCAACGCATCTATAGTTTTTGAAGTTGGCCCAAGGATATCAATAAGGCGCTTGTGGGTACGCATTTCGAACTGTTCACGTGAATCTTTATCGATAAAGGGAGAGCGAATAACACAAAACTTCTCGATTCGAGTAGGCAAAGGTACGGGGCCAACTACGACAGCACCGGTACGCTCCGCAGTCTCCACAATTTGCTCCGCGGACTGGTCAACTAATCTGTGGTCATATCCCCTGATTTTGATTCGAATCTTTTGTTTAGGCATTTACCTACCCCTGACCCTGACCTCTATCTGCTCCGCTAGATTAGCTGGTAACTCTCTATAACAGTAAAACTCCAGTGAATAGGTTGCTCTGCCCTGGCTCAGTGACCTGAGTATAGTGGCATAACCAAAAGTCTCAGCTAGTGGAACAATAGCACGAACCACACAAGTTTCACCGTGAGTCTCGATGCCATCGATGTGTCCCCTTCTTGAATTCAGGTCTCCGATAACGTCGCCCAAGAATTGGGCTGGCATCACTACCTCTAACTTCATAATAGGTTCCAGGATTATGGGCTTAGCCTTTCTCGCGCCCTCCTTCAGGGCTATCGAACCTGCCATTTTGAAAGCTATATCGGAGGAATCCACTTCATGGAAACTACCGTCAAACAGAGCCGCCTTGATATCTACTATCGGATAGCCGGCGACCACACCACTCTCTAGAGCTTCCTTCACGCCGGCTTCAATTGCCGGAATATACTCCTTGGGTATATCTCCACCACGAATTTGGTCAACGAACCTGAAGCCACTGCCTCGTTCTCCCGGCTCAAGCCTGAGCCATACATGGCCATATTGTCCATGGCCGCCAAACTGACGGATAAATCTACCTTCTGTTTCTACGGGTACAGTAATGGTCTCCTTATAAGCTACCTGCGGCTTGCCGACCCTCACATTCACGTTAAACTCGCGGAGCATACGGTCTATTAAAACCTCTAGATGCAGTTCGCCCATCCCGGAAACCAGTGTTTGTCCTGTTTCCTGGTCACTACGAACTTTAAAGGTTGGGTCTTCTTCTGAAAGCTTGTTCATGGCTTCGCCGAGTTTATCCTGGTCCGCCTTGCTCTTAGGCTCTATGACCATCGACAGCACCGGCTCCGGGAAACGGATAGCTTCCAGAAGCACCGGCTTAGCCGGGTCGCACAACGTGTCCCCGGTGAAGGTGTCTTTTAAGCCCAGAGTAGCGACAATGCTGCCGGTATCTGCCTCTTCAATTTCCTCCCTGCGATTAGCATGCATAAGAATCAACCTGCCCAAACGCTCCTTGCGCCCTTTACTGGAATTGAGGATTTGCATTCCCGCTTTGACTTTGCCTGAATAAACGCGAAAATAAACCAATCTACCCATAAAGGGGTCAGCGACCACCTTAAAAGCCAAAGATGAAAATGGAGCGTCATCGCTGACAAGCCGAATATCAGCCTCACCAGTTTGCAAATCGATAACACTTAGCGGCGGCACGTCCAATGGAGAAGGCAGATAATCAACAACGGCATCTAGCAGTGGCTGTATTCCCTTATTCCTCAACGCAGTGCCGCAAAATACAGGAACTATACGATTAGCCAGAGTCAACCTTCTTACGGCAGCTTTAATCTGCTCGCCGCCGATTTCTTTACCTTCAACATAAAGTAACATCAAATGGTCGTCATTCTCAGCCAGCCTCTCAATCATTGACTGTCTACGTCTGGCTGCCTCTTCTCTCTCTTCTTCCGGAATCGGCGACTCCGCCGGCGGAACATTAACGTCGTCAGAAAACAACCAGGCTTTATTGTCTACTAAATCTATTAGCCCCTTAAACTGATTTTCCCTACCCCAGGGCAACTGTATCGGTATAGCTTTAGCCCGCAGCCGTTCCTCAATCATATCCACCGTGTGATAGAAATCAGCACCAACCCTGTCCATCTTGTTGATGAAGCAAATCCTGGGTACACGATATCTATCCGCCTGCCGCCATACTGTCTCCGATTGAGCCTCGACACCGGCCACGGCATCCAGCACTACCACGCCGCCATCCAGAACCCGAAGGCTGCGCTCTACCTCAGCGGTAAAATCGACATGCCCCGGTGTATCAATGATATTTATACGATGTTCCTGCCAGTGACAGGTCGTAGCGGCTGCGGTGATAGTAATCCCCCGTTCCCGCTCCTGTGCCATCCAATCCATCACCGCCGTCCCCTCATCCACCGCACCAACTTTATAGGTACGGCCTGTATAAAACAAAATCCTCTCAGTAACAGTTGTCTTGCCAGCATCAATGTGGGCAATGATGCCTATGTTCCGCACCTTATCTAAAGGAAAAGTCCGGGTCATGACATTGTTTCCTATTCCAACGGCTTTTTTGGGCTGTTGGGATTTAATTCCTGCTGTAATTACCATCGATAGTGAGCAAAAGCTTTATTTGCCTCGGCCATCTTATGAGTATCTTGACGCTTCTTAATACTTGCCCCCTGACCTTGAGAAGCGTCCACAACCTCCGCCGCTAATTTTTCCGCCATAGACTTACCGCTGCGAGCTCTGGCAAAGCCTATTAGCCAGCGCATCGCTAGTGATAGCCCACGTGCGGCTTCAACCTCAATTGGCACCTGGTAAGTAGCGCCGCCGACACGCCGAGATTTCACTTGAAGCACCGGTGTAGCGTTCTTAAGTGCCTGTTCCAGAACCGGCAAAGGTTCTGTACTCAACTTCTTATTGACCAAATCCATAGCGTCGTAAACAACACGCTCCGCCGTCGCTTTCCTACCGCCGAACATCATTTTATTGATAAGTATAGATACTGTAACACTTCCGTATTTTGAGTCGGGAGGCTTTTGTCTGGTTACTGCTCTAGCTCGCCGTGGCATTTATTCCTCACCCGAAGTTTTGACTGTTTTACTTGCTGTTGGTGTGCCCAAATCTTCACCCGAGGGAACTCCCGCAATCTTCACTGCCTTGCCTCGCTTGGCACCATACTTACTTCGCCCCTGCTGCCGATTTTCCACGCCACCGGTATCCAGAGCGCCCCGGACGATGTGATACCTGACTCCGGGTAAATCCTTTACTCTACCGCCACG
>JBAVQV010000042.1:0-12810 GCA_049694415.1 Dehalococcoidia bacterium | reverse complement strand
AACCAGGACCGATAAAATCTCGTCGCGCATTCTCAATGTAAGATATGCCGACAGGGAAGCTCTGTTCGGCAGCCTGGCTGAGATAAACAAGTCACTGGTCTTTACTTTCTGAAAAAAGAAAAACGTTAATCTAAGGAGGTGAAACGATGAAGAATAAATTTTGGGGTTGGTTTGCGGTTCTGTTACTAGTGGTGAGCTTTTTGCCGGCATGCACGCCGGGTGCGGTCAAGGCGCCGCCTAACATTAAGCCCATCATTTTTGTGCACGGCTATGCGGGTTCGGCGGCCCAATTCGAGTCTCAGGCTGTGCGATTTGAAACCAACGGTTACCCCGCCAGCTATATATCAGCCTACGAATACGATAGCGCTGCCGGTCTCTCCCCTCAATTTCCACCGGCGGCTGTTCTGGATGGCGTTGACCAGGTCGTGGACGCCGTTCTCAAGGATACCGGTGCCGATAAGGTTGACCTTATCGGGCATTCCCTGGGCACAAGGGTGTCGCAGGCATACCTGAAAAGCTCTCCGGAGCGTGCGGCAAAAGTTGCCCACTATGTTAATGTCGACGGCCAGGCAGGTGCCGACCTTCCGGGTGGAGTGCCCACTTTAGCCCTGTGGGCCGGGCGAAGGCCACCTGCATTCCCTCCCGGGGGTGAAATAGTGGGCGCGACGAATGTTACATTTCCCAACGTAACTCATGTCGAATGTGCCACCTGTCCTGAGGCATTTGTCGAAATGTACAAATTTTTAGCCGGCCAGGCACCGGTAACGGATAAGATTGTGACTGAGCCTTCAGGTAAAATTGAGCTTGCCGGGAGAGCGGTCATTTTCCCGCAAAATATAGGGGTTCAGCAGCCGGGCGCCACTTTACAGATATGGGAAGTGGACGCTAAAACAGGCGCCAGAACCGGCAGCCAGCCACAGGCAACCTATCCTATAGGTGGGACTGGAGCCTGGGGCCCCTTTGATGCCAGGAGCAGCGTGAATTATGAATTTTGCCTGCTACAAGAAACTATTATGACGCACTACTATTTTCAACCTTTTATAAGAAGCGATTACTTAATTCGTCTAAACACGGAGATACCCGGCAAAGGGCTCAGCAGCCACGCCGATACCAGCGAACGCCAAAGCAACATGCTAATTATGAGGAACAAGGAGCTCTGGGGCGACCAGGGAGCCGATAGCGACGTTCTAACGATTAATGGCTCTAATATAGTCACCCCTGCCATATGTCCCCTTAACAAGCTGGTAATTGCTATATTTGTTAATGATAATGGCGCCGACGGCAAAAGCGACCTTACGGCACCGATTCCTTATTTCTTTTCGGCAGTTTCGTTTTTCATAAGTGGGGCCGACCTGTATATACCCGCGGCTAATCCCCCGAATGGTACAATACCCCTGGTGCTTACACCGCGAGGCGGTGGCGGCCATACGCAGGTGATAAACGTACCCAACTGGGTATCTTTGAAGGATAGAATCTTTGTTCAATTCAATGACTTCATCCAGGCTGATTAAACTATAGCGAGGGCAAAAGGCAGAAGGTACTGCTTGTAGATAATTGATATTAAGTCGGGGCTACCTGTAAAAGCTCAAAGCGCGCCTTGTCGCTTGGCAGCCGGACTGCATTTGTACCCTTTATCTCTAAGATGATCACCTCTCCTACCAACCAGGTGGTTACACCCGGCCGCAGGCAGCCGGTGGTCGTTTTTCCAGCCCTGCCCAGTGAAGCGTGTATATGCAGCTTCGGTGTACCCTTTTTATCAGGAGCGATTATCCCCACGCCGACTACCTCGTGCACGCCGTCCACGGGGACCAGCATCGGTTCCGGTGGCATCTCATCTGACCGACGAGGGCCGACAACCACCTGACCGTCACCAATACCGCCAATGAGAATAACTTGTCCCACGGAAATCTTCTTTTCCTCGGCAAAACTCTCAACGCAGGCAGGAATAGCATCGCCATCTTCAAGTCGAATTACAAACGCCCGACCGAGTTGCCCTTCAGATGCCTTCATTATCAGCCTCCTTTATGCTGATGGCTGCAGCTTTTGATATTTGCGCCTTTCTTTTTGATACTGCTTGACGTACTCAGCAAGCAAATCACGGATGGGTAGATGATATGGACACCTTTCCTCACACTCACCACATTCGGTGCAACTAGACGCCTTTTCCACAATTTGCCCCCAGAAGCCTGAGAACAAGTGCTCCGGAGGCAGACGCCGCATTAGGCTGGGATACATCATGACCGTAGATATGGCTATACTCTCGCTGCAAGGTTGGCAGTAGTCACAGCGATGACAAAACCTGGTGCCGAGCTGCTGCTTCAGTTTTTGCATCTCTTCCAGTTCGGCTCGGGTGATTGTTTTAGGACCCTCCAATATCTTGACGATTTTCTCTATCTCAGGCACCTTTTCTATGCCGGCGATGGTTATGATGTCCGAAAACTGGAAGAGATATTTGAAGGCGATTTTGGCGTTGTCTATCATGCCGCCAGAGAGCGGCTTCATGACTATGAAGCCGACGTCATGTTTTTTAGCCAGGGGGATAAGCTCATCCGCAGCTTCGGAGGTAACAAAGTTGAAGGGGAACATGATGGTTTCGAATCGGCCGCATGCCACTGCTTCCTTGGCTACGTCTATCTGGTGGGAAGTGATGCCGATGTGTTTAACCAGCCCTGCATCCCTGGCCTTTTCCACTACGGAAATCGGCCCGTCAGGGGCGAGGACCATGTCCAGTGAGGCCATATCGCTAACGCCGTGGAACTGGTAAAGGTCGATATATTTAACATTAAGCCGCACCAGGCTCAGATTGAGGTGCTTTTCTACACCTTCACGCTTTCGTGAAAGAGATTTGGTAGCTATAACAAGTCCCTCCCGCCGCCCTGCTATAGCCTTGCCTATGCGCTCCTCGCTGGTGGTATAGGCATTGGCGGTATCGAGGAAAGTTATGCCCAGGTCCAGGCATCTTTTGACAACGGCTACTGCTTCATCCTCATTAAGCCTTTGAATCGGTATGCCGCCGAAGCCTAACCGCGAGACGAGCATGTTGGTTTTGCCGAGTCTTATCTTATCCAACATTTTTCTTTAGAACTGTAAGTCGCATTTACTATGTGTTGTCATAGACACGCTTGTCGTCGGTCCCCTTTGCCGTAAATGTTCAGTTTGTCGTTGAAGGCAGTCGTGGCTACGGCAACAGCAGTTATGCCGCTACGGTGCTTGTCCCCGGGCGCTCTAGTTGCCTTGGGCGCCAAACGTGTTGACATAGATACGATTGTCGTCGGGGCCCTTGCCGAAGAGATAGATTTTACTGTTGAAGACAACCGGGGCTAACGCAGCATCAGCTATGCCGCCGCCCGGCACCTGTGCCCAACCGCTCCAGTTACCTGCGGTATCATAAGTGTTGACGTAGATACGTTTGTCGCTGATTCCCTTGCTGAAGAGGTAGAGTTTACCGTTGAAGACGGTAGCGGCTACCGAGACATCAGTTGTGCCGCCGCCCGGCACCTGTGCCCAACCGCTCCAGTTGCCTGCGGTATCAGATGTGTTTACGTATATGCGCTTGTCGTCGATGCCCTTGCCGAAGAGATAGAGTTTACTGTTGAAGACGGTAGCGGCTAGCGCAGCATCAGTTGTGCCGCCGCCCGGCACCTGTGCCCAACCGCTCCAGTTGTCTGCGGTATCAGATGTGTTTACGTATATGCGCTTGTCGTCGATGCCCTTGCCGAAGAGGTAGAGTTTACTGTTGAAGACGGTAGCGGTTAGCGCAGCATCAGTTGTGCCGCCGCCCGGCACCTGTGCCCAACCGCTCCAGTTGCCTGCGGTATCGGAAGTGTTGACGTAGATACGCTTGTCGTCGATGCCCTTGCTGAAGAGATAGATTTTGCTGTTGAAGACAACCGGGGCTACCGAGGCATCAGTTGTGCCGCCGCCCGGCACCTGTGCCCAACCGCTCCAGTTGCCTGCGGTATCAGAAGTGTTGACGTAGATACGCTTGTCGCCGATGCCCTTGCTGAAGAGATAGATTTTGCTGTTGAAGACAGCTGGGGCTACCGAGGCATCAGTTGTGCCGCCGCCCGGCACCTGTGTCCAGCCACTCCACTGGTCTGCCGAAGGCGCCGGCGGAGGAGTTGTGCCGCCCGGTGTTTCCTCCGATGGGGCTGGTGGTGGCACTATAATAGGGGCTGGAACACAACCAGAGATAAAGAAAACCGCGATGGCAATTACGAATAACAGTTTTTTCAACATGACCTATTAACCCCCTCTCTTTTTTGACCGTTGTTTTTATTATATGTAGGTTTGTCTCACTCGTCAATGGTCGGCACCGTCGTGCAGGGGGGGCAGGGGGTTATCGGCTAGCGAGCTTTCAATTAGCTGGTAGAACTCTTCAGGCTCTTTGCCGATTGATAATAGTTCCATGGGGCACATGTCCTTTTGGTTGGGCTTCTGTATGCAAGGAACGGTCCTTGTCAGGTGATATTTGATGCCACGTTTACCCAGCACCTCGACGGCAAGCTGGCTGCCCAGCGGGCTGTAAACTTCCCGGCAATTGGCCTTGATACATAGTAGGGCGGCAGCCCGCCCCATTATTTTGTCGAAAATGATCACGTTTCGATGATGGGAGGCGAATTTATCTATATACTCCACCAGCGGCAGCAGCCTGTCCTTGTCTGAGGCGAAGATGAGCTTGCCGCCTTTGTATACGCGGAGGGTATTACTGCTGGTGAGGAATTTATCGAATAAAGGTTGGTACACTACACCTGTTTACCCTTTATGGCTCCCGCCGTGAATTTCCCAACGAGCCAGATTATAGCGGGTATGAAAGCCAACTGAAGGAGTATGCCCGGCCAGCCCTGCTTAATCGTGGACCAGAAGGAAGCCAACGGATTCGCCTCCAGTCCTAGGGGGCTGTAGCTTTGCCCGGCAATGAGGTATATCACTGAAATCGCCAATAGTAACGCCAGGCGTCCGCCGATGATGGCTCCAAGCAGCGACCAAATTGTTCGCAGGTTGTATTTTTCGCGCAGTATGCCGGCAATAAAACCATAACTTGAGAGTTCAATTACGACCTGCGGCAGAACGTTTAGAGCCGGCATACCCGAGATGAAATAGCTGACCAGAGGCGTAAATAGACCGACAAGCAAGCCGGAACGCCAGCCAAATAGTAGTCCGGCTATCAATACAAAGATGTGCATAGGCAGAAAGGTGGGTCCTGCCAGATGGAACTGATGGAAAACCCAGGGCACAAATACAGCCAGCATGACGAAGGCGGCTGTAAGCAAATAGCTCCGAATATCTTTGTACTTTAGTGTCACAAGTAAGGACTGTGGTCTAGAAAAAGCGATTCTGTTAATCATCGGTAATATCTCCTTTCAGCATGACTGCTGTCTACGTTTCTCTGTTATCGATGTTTGAGCAGTATGTCACTGACCTGTGACGCGAAGGCTTCGCTCTCGGGGTCGCCGGTAACCAGCTGAATCTGGTCCGGTGAGCTTATTCCCAGGCCTAGCTCAACGGCTCTGGCAATCTGGTCTTGCTCGAAAATTCGTCCCTGGCTTAGTTCAGGTGTGGTGCCAAACAGTCGTAGTATGGCTACTCCAACGGCATCGATAGCGACACGATCGCTGCCGGCTAAGATTACATCGGTTTTTACCCGTGTACCGGTGGCCGGTCCGCCCTTGGTGAAGGCATCAACGCCATCAAGCACCACCAGGTCTGGAGAGTAGGCGGTATTGATTTCAGCGAGCAACTGTCGCATATGCGGCGACGTATGCAGTTCCTGCATATATGGATAACCTTTACCCCCCACCATACCCACCGAGTTTTTGAGGGAAAGTGTGAAGTGCCCGCCGAAGGCGTGCGCCTTAAGACAGCAGGTCTGCACAATACATTCTGCCTCACTGTAAACGCGAGGAAAGAGGAAGCCATCTTTCCAGTGACTGTCCTTGGGATGAAAGTGAACCCAGCCATCGGCACCAAGCTCCTCAAGGTTAACAATGTCGAAGCCCAGCTCTTCCGCTAATTCGAATACACCTTTATCTTTCATCACCCGCTGGGTAGGCTCCATCGGCCCACAGCGTTCGGCGACAGTGATGCGAGTAGCCCCTATCTGCTTCAGGGTTAAGACCAGTGCGCGCAGTGTGTCATTGTGGGTGGAGCCGGGAGCCGGGTCGGCGGTATTGAAATTCGGCTTAAGGACAACTGCTTTACCTTGTACCGGATTAGATTTTAGCAGAGCGATGGCCTTGGGCACGCCTTTGAGTCGGTCTGTAGTGCGTACCAGACTTATCTTGGCTAGCAATTTATCGTCCGGGCGTTGTTCAAATTTACTGTGGCTCTCCATCTTTCTCTGTTCGAGTAGATTCCCTGGATATATTTTAGCTGACAGATTGCAGCGTGGTCAAAAAAGTGCAAACTTAGCTTCTTGACAGGTGGCTGTGAAGTGAATAGTATTTATTCCGAAAGCGACAAATACTGAAATTTGGCTAAATGTTTAGCGTCAATAAGCATGGAGGTGTCAGGAATGCGAAAAGTTTGGCTATTCTTAACGAGTTTTTTATTATTGATATCGTTAGCGGCATTTGGCTGTGCCCAACCAGCGCCACCGGAGGAAAAGGCACTGCCTGAGGGTGGCAACATGTCATTCAGCATAACGAGCACTGCTTTTGCGGACGGGGCAGAAATCCCGGTTAAGTATAGCTGCGATGGGGAAAGTGTCTCACCGCCGCTAGCCTGGGGCGCAGGCCCGGCTGGGACAGTCTCATTTGCCCTGATAATGGATGACCCTGATGCGCCGGTGGGGGTTTTTACACATTGGGTCATCTTCAACTTGCCGCCGAACACTCGAGGGCTGCCGGAAGCTCTACCTAAAGATGGCACGCTGGCCAGCGGAGCGTTACAGGGAAAGAATGGCGGAGGCAGCATCCGCTACATCGGTCCCTGTCCGCCACGAGGTACTCCGCACCACTATCGATTCACTTTATATGCCTTGGATAAATCTTTGGATTTAGCCGCCGGCGCCTCGAAGGAGCAATTGCTACAAGCTATGCAGGGGCACATACTTGCCCAGAGCCAGCTCGTAGGCATATATCAGCGCTAGCCACATTGACGTAGGGGCAGACCTTCAGGTCTGTCCGTTGAATTGATTATTTTCGGACAGGTCTTTAGACCTGTCCCTACATCTTATTTCCTATCTGTATTGACAGAGAACTACCTCGTATGGCAAAGTACTCATATAAACTTTTAGGGGATAGCCATGAGTAAAGTCGCCATTGTTGCTGACAGCACCTGTTGTCTGCCGCCGGAAATAGTCGACAAATACGATATCAGCATTGTGCCGCTTGCGATAATCTATGACGGCAAAAGCTATCGTGACGGCATCGACATTACCCCCAATGAAGTTTATAAAATTATGCGCCGGAAAGAGAATTTACCTACCACATCAACGGCATCAGCCGGAGACTTTTTAAATGCTTATCGCCAATTAAGCCAGAAAGCGGATAGTATACTTTGCATCACTCTCACCAGTTTGCAGAGCAAGACCTTTGAGGCGGCGCTAGCAGCTAAGGAGATAGCTGAAGAGGAAATGCCGGGAACTACAGTTGAGGTGTTCGACAGTCGCTCCGTAGCAGCGGCCTTGGGATTTATTGTCCGTGAGGCAGCACGAGTTGCCAGCCAGGGTGCCGGGCTGACTGATAGTATCGAGGCGGCGCGGAAAATGATGGGTAAAGTAAATTTCGTGGCCATGCTGGATACGCTCTATTATCTGGCCAGGCTCGGCCGCATTGCCAAGGCCGCGGCTTGGGCCGGCTCTGTACTGGATATGAAACCTGTGCTGGAGCATAATCCGACGGTCGGAGAGACAATGCCTGTGGCGCGCCCCAGGACCAAGAAAAATGCCATAGCGCGTATGCTTCGAATAATGACGGAGAGAATTGGCGATTCAAGAGTGCATGTTATGGTGCAGCATGCCGATGAACTGGAGGAGGCGAAGAAGCTCGCCGCCGAGATTGAATCAAGATTCAAGTGTGTTGAAATGAGCATAACCGAGTTTACGCCGGTTATGGGAGTTCATACCGGACCCGGGCTACTTGCCATTGGCTTCTACGCCGATTAAGTCTAATAAAACTTAAATACGCCGGCGGCTAGTACCAAAAGACGAAGCCGAATGTTAAAATGTGTACAATAAAAGATAGGAGGTTAAAATGGGATTAATTACGGAAAAAGAGTACAAGAAAAGCCTGAAAGACGGCAGAGTGATTTACTACGAAGGCGAGAAGGTCGAGGATGTTACTACCCACCCAGCTTTAAAGGTATGTGTGGAGACTGCGGCTATAGATTATGAGATGGCAGAGACACCGGAATACAAAGATTTAGCTGTGGTTAAACACCCGAAAACAGGCGAGCCGATAAGCCGGTATTATTATACTCCACAGAATGCCGAAGACCTGCTGAAAAGACACGAATTGATGGTAACGGCAACGCGACTTGGTGGAGGAGTAATTCCTTTCATTCACGATATAGGCGCTGATACTTTGAATGCGGTGAATATAACTGCCAATATGATGGGGAAGAAGGAGTATACGGAGCGAGCGGAAGGCTATCGCTATTACCTGCAGAAAAATGATTTAAGTGCAGCCTCCGCCGTGACAGATGTAAAAGGAGACAGAATGCTCCGGCCTTCCTCACCCAAACAAGCTCACGCGGACTATTATGTCAGAGTCGTAGATAAGGATGACAAAGGGATAACAGTCAGAGGAGCCAAGGCACATATTACAGCGTCTGCGTATTGTAAAGAGCTCTTCGTCATTCCCTGCCGGAATATGACCGAGGAGGACAAGGACTACGCGGTTGCCTTTGCCATTCCGGCAAATACGAAAGGGATTAAACAGATATGCCATCCCATCACCTGGAGGCTGGGCTCGCTGGAGTTCCCCATTGACCTGCCTATCAGAAACCATACTGACTCGCTCATTGTTTTTGACGACGTGTTTGTTCCGTGGGATAGAGTATTCCTGTGTGGAGAATGGCAGTATGCCATGGCGCTGGTGTATAACTTCGCCTACTTGCACCGACACACAGCTGCCAGCTATAGAATACCTGTATCCGAGGTTATGGTTGGCGCAGCTCAAGCCATGGCCGAATACAACGGCATAGACAAGGTGCCACACGTAAGAGAAAAGATAACCAATCTGATAATCTATGTTGACACACTCAAATCATTGGCTCGGGCTTCATGTATGGACTATATTACCCATGGGGGCATTCCGATACCAAATCCGGTAATTTCTAATATAGCCAAGTATCACTTTGCCGAAAATATTCATAATTGCATCAAAGCCATAGAGGATATTGCCGGTGGGTTGCTGATAACCGTACCTACCTATAAGGACTATCAGAATCCGGAGACAAAGGGTTATATAGAGAAATACCTGGGCGGCAAAGCAGGTATACCTACCGAACATAGGCTCAGGATGCTACAGCTAATTCGTAGGCGGCTGGCAACGTTTGAGACAGAGGTTTTAGCCCTGCATGCCGAGGGCTCACTTCAAGCGCAGCGGATGACAATATATGTCGAGTCATTGAATGAGGTTCAGAAGTACAAGCAGTGGGCAGAGCTGGCTGCGGGGATAAAGAAGTAATCTTGCTGAAAAACCCCGGTGGTCGTGACATCATTATATCTTGAACGCCATTTGCATATAGATATAAATCATCAGGTGGACATGATATTAGTTTGTGAGCCGGTATCTGGCTGAATGATTATTGAAAGAGCTGAAAAGGCTAGTAAAAGAAGAGGTAACAAAACAGGCGATTGTGACCCTTGCTGAACATTCTGGACAATTGTGTGCTAAAAGCTTCTGCATTCCGCTTTATTGGCGTAAGGTCATCTGTTATAAACTTTGATTTCTTAGATTAGTTAATGGCTTCATGCGGGCTAGCTGTCTGGATAAGAAGAATGATACTATGATTGAGATCCCCAAAGTCAGAATAAGAAACTGAATAATTGCGGCAGTTGATGGTAATAGAGGCGCGGTTAAAGTAGACAAGTTGTTGCCCAGGCTTTGAGCTGTGTTGACCTGTATGCTTATAGAACCAATGCCAACTAGTGTGAGAATGCTGGCTATAATACCCAGAACGAAACCAAACATGGTCTGTACGAATATCTCTGAAACTATCTGCCTGCTTATGTTTGCCTTCGTCCAGCCAACTGTCTGTAAAATACCTATATCTTTTCTTCGCTCCATTAGAGACGTAGTATTAACCTGGAACAATATTAGCGTCAGGATAAATGCAATAATCGCTAAAACAAGCAAACGAAATTTCTCATAGATATTAATGGCATTGCTAACAGACGCCGCAATAGAGCTTCCGGAAACAACGACGGCATCTTTATCAATTTGACTGATTTCGGCCCGGACAGCGTTCTCTGAAGACAGAGCATCAAGTTTGATATATAGTTGGCTGTACCCTTTTGTGTCCAGAAGTATCTGCGCATCTGGTAAATTTATATAAAGGTTTGTCGCAGAAATCTGGCTCTGCTCTTGCACAGAAAGAATGCCAATAATTTCAAATGGAGTATTGCCTAACAACAAGCTGTCGCCCAAATTCAGCCCATAGAATTTGGCAAAGTGCTTCTCAACTAACGCCTTGTGCTCCTCGCCTACCTGGAGAAAACTACCGGATGTGACCCATGACTTATATTTCTCACCTATGAAACTACCCGGTTCCAGCCCTTCTATTGAAATGAACTTCCCCTTGTTAAATTGCCATAATACCAGGGTTTTGGAGACGTCTTTTATATGACTCGAGACAGCCATGTTGTCTATTTCGTTTTGGTAAAACACCCCACTGCCGAAGGGTAGTCGTATTGAATTAGTAGGAGTATCAGTAGATTGAGGAGTGGACTTATGAATTACCATGTCAATGCCTACGCCCTGAAAAGGCAGGTAGACTGCTTCAGAGTAGGCATTCATCACCGAGGTCAGGACCACGAAAATAGCTACCAAAACTGCAACGACGAGCAGATTAGTTGCAGTCCTGCTTTTCCTTCGCGTTAATTCCTTTACGAGATATAACAATGGTATTTACATCCCTTGACGATCACAATTCATAACTAATTCGGTTAGTTTGTGACTACTTACCAACAAGGTTCGCCAGTACAGCATCCAGATCTGTTTCAGTCCATTGCTGACCTTCGAACCACTCGAAAACCACGGTTTTATCATCAACCTGGTATGTAGACGTGCCGTTTATTATCACATTCATGTGCGCCGTAATCCCGTGTTCCTGGCAATAACTCTGTCCTTGCGTTGTGGCTTCGTCAATCCAGGTGACAGCGACCTTATCATCGTATTTAGCAAGTACTTCCTTAATGGCACGTACTGTTGGCTGCATAGGGCCGTGATTGATGTATCCAGCAACGACAACGATGACAGGACTCGTTGGAGCTGTGGGCGAACTGGCTTCTGTGGGAGGCTGTGTTGTAGAAGGACTGGATATGGATTCTTTATTGTCTGATACACTTGGTTCCGATTGGGATTGAGTAGGCGCGCTCCCGGAAGAAGATTGCGGGGAACAAGCGGTGAAAGCCAAAAAGCCTATTATCAGCAAACCTAGTATAAGCGGCGCGGTCAAACTAGCTGTTCTAATTCTCATCTGCTATTCTCCCGTCTAAGAGTTTGATTATGCGGTCGGATTCTTTAGCTATCCTGTCGTCATGCGTTACCAATACTACTGTTTGCCTCCTGCCACGGTTTAGTTTACGCAGTAGCTCAATTATCATTTGACCGGTCTTACTATCGAGGTTGCCAGTTGGTTCATCGGCAAAAATTATTTTAGGCTCATTTATCAGTGACCTGGCTACCGCCACCCTTTGCTGCTCGCCTCCAGAAAGCTCGTTGGGATAATGGTCTAACCTTTCGGTTAGACCAACAGCCTTCGCCACTTTTCCAGCCCGCTCAAACATATCTTTCCTGGATATATGCTCCGGGAACAGTGGCAGAGCAATGTTCTCTACTACGTTGAGCGTAGGTATAAGATTGAATGATTGAAAAACGAAACCAATATTGTACCTGCGGAATATCGCCAGTTCGTCCTCGGTCATAGGGGTCAATTCTTTATCGGCAACTACTATGTTACCGTCGTCTGCCTTTTCTAGGCCGGCTAAAAGACCAAGCAGGGTAGTTTTTCCAGAGCCGGATGGCCCCTGTATAGCGAGGAATTCACCATTTTCTATGTTGAAGGATACACGATCAATGACTTTGATATTTCCTAGAGTTTTCGTTAGTTGTTTTACGGAGACAATATTATTCATGCCTCATCACCTCCATGGGTTTGAGTTTATTTATCTGCCAAACGCTTAAGAATGAAGTGGCCAGTCCGACCACCATGATGATTGCCAATGACGCAAATATGTACAACGGCTCTAGTCTGATAGGGAGGAGGTGCATTTGAGTGACATTTGCTTCGCTGGGGTTACTGAGCAGAAAATGAGGATAGGCAGTTAATTCCCAGGGTATTGCTATGGATACCGTGGTATGACTTAAGGCAACGACAGCGATTGCTGACAGAATAAGACCCGCAAAAAACCCCGTAAGAATCTGAATAAAGGTTTCTAGGCCCACTTCACTTTGTATATCCCGATTTCTGAAGCCCACAGTTTTCATTATGCCGAATTCCCTTCTCCTTTCCAAGATAATACGCAGGGCGTTTCTGGCAACTATAATCGCAGCTCCAATAAAAAGTATCAGGGAAATAACCCAGGTTAGTTTATCCGATATGCGGAAAACTGTTGATATTTGATTCTCAAACGATTGTGGC
>JBAVQV010000041.1:0-7399 GCA_049694415.1 Dehalococcoidia bacterium | reverse complement strand
ACCTCAAGCTTGTCGCTGTAATGCTGGTTTATCACTCTAAAAGTCAGTCTGCCGATACGCCCAAAGCCATTGATGCCTATTTTCTCTGCCATTTATTCCTCCTGATTATATCGTAATACGTTAGCTATTTTTCTTATTATAACTTGCCGTGATTTTCGTTCCAATACCGCCTCTTATATTCCACTGGGCCACTATCTCCATCTTTTTCGGCTTCACGGCATTGACCAGGTCATCAAGTATCCGGTTGGTCGCCTCCTCGAAAAATATTTCAACCATCCTGTAGCTTGTGAGGTAGAATTTCAGCGACTTTAACTCGATTATCTGCTTATTCGGGACATATTTGATGGTAAGTGTGGCGTAGTCTGGCTGTCCCGGATTGAGCGGGCAAAGCGTGGTAAATTCGCTGGTAACCATTTCCTCCCCATAATCCCTGTCGGGGCAAGGGTTGGGCATGGCTATCAGCAGCTCTTTTTGAGGATAAGATTTATATTTGAGTTTGAGGCTTCGAACCTTCTTTTTAACGTCGTCCAATGTTCTAGCCTCCGGCCCAATAGAGGTCGACATTCTCTTTAGCTATTTTTTCAGCCTTGCCTTCAGTTACCAGGAGTTTAAGCTGAGCTATAGTCTCCATAACGGCCAGCCGCTTATCAAAGTTGGACAACTTATTGAAAGGAATAGATTCACCCCCGGGCATCCATGGAATCTCGGTAGCTATTTGATAGGCGCTCTTGGTGTCGTTTTCTATGATTCTCATTATAGCCCGCTGTCGCTGTTCATGATAATAATATAATTCGCCGAGCCTTAGCTTGAAGCCACTGAAAACAGAACCGTGACCAGGGAAAATGAAGTTGACCTCTAGCTTAGCCAGCGTCTCTAATGACTTAAAAAAGTCGCTCAGTGGGTTTTGGCCGGATTGCGGATTAAAACCGACATGAGGAAATATATCCGGCAGAATGTGGTCGCCGGAAAAGAATAGCTTCCGCTTCGGCTCGTAAAGGCAAATATGTCCCGGTGAATGACCCGGTGTCAGCATTACCTTGAACTCTGAAGAGTCGACCGTGATTTTGTCTCCATCTTTCAGTATGATGTCAGGCTTTACCACTCCTACGAATTGCCGCACCGCCATGGAGGCTTCGGCCAGTTCAGTTAAGTCTGCCTCAGGTACGCCGTTAGATACTAAAAGCTGCTTTACCTGTTTCATCAGCGCGTCGGTTTTCCCATACCGCGAATCAATAAATTTTGCCTCGATATCGCTGAGCGCCACCTTAGCCCCGGACATCTGTTTCAGCTTATCCACCAGTCCATAATGGTCAGGGTGAATATGAGTAGCCGCAATCACGGTGATATCCTTAAATCCGAAGCCGCTGAATTTGAGGGCATCCCGCAAGGCCCCAAAGGCTTCTGGCGTGTCGAAGCCGGTATCAATAAGCAAGTTGCCCTCGGTGCCTTCTATCAGGTAGATATTCATGTGGTCTAAGGCTCCCGGTAGCGGTACTTTTATCTGGTGAACGCCCTGGACTATTTCCATTTTGCCCTCCTAAATTGAAAGTGCTTCCTTGCCGGCGAAACGGGCATCAGACCCCAGTTCCTCTTCTATTTTGAGCAGACGATTATACTTAGCCACCCTCTCACTACGGCAGGGAGCGCCGGTCTTTATCAGGCCGGAGCCGACGGCAACTGCTAAATCAGCTATGGTGGTATCTTCGGTCTCGCCGGAGCGGTGGCTGATTATTGTCGTCCAGCCAACCTGCCGCGCCCTTTTTACCGTCGCCAGTGTTTCGCTGAGCGTACCCACCTGATTAGGCTTTATCAGTATTGCGTTAGATGCCTTCCGGCTAATGCCTAGCTCCAAACGCTTGATATTGGTAGTATACAGGTCATCGCCCACGAGCTTAATCTTCTTACCTAATCTGGAGGTCAGTGATATCCAGCCTGACCAATCATCCTCGTCCAGCCCATCTTCAACACTGACGATGGGATAGCTCGATACCCATTTGGCATAGTAGGAAATCATTTCATTGCCGGTGAGCGTTACCCCCTCTTTAGATAAGACATATTTACTATCGATATAAAAGCTGCTGGCTGCGGGGTCTAAAGCGATGAAGCAATCGCTGCCTGCTTTGTAACCAGCTAGGTCGATTGCGGTCAGGATTAGCTCAATTGCCTGTTTATTAGAAACCAGCGACGGGGCAAAGCCGCCCTCATCGCCCACATTGCTGTTCAGCCCTTTGACTTTGATTGCCTTCTTAAGCGCCTGGTAGATTTCTGCTCCCATCTGAAGCGCTTGATTGAAGGTATTAGCGCCTGCCGGCACCACCATGAACTCTTGAAAATCGGTGGAATCAGAAGCATGCTTTCCGCCGTTTAGTATATTCATCATGGGCACCGGCAGCAGATGGGCATCGTTGCCGCCAAGATAGCGATAGAAGGGAAGTCCTGCTGAATTGGCGGCAGCTTTAGCCGCAGCCAGCGATACCGACAATAAAGCATTCGCCCCGAGATTGGACTTATCCGCAGTACCGTCAAGTTCAAGTAGTTTCCGGTCAATTTTTTCTTGTTCTGAGGCTATCATGCCTGTCAATGCCGGAGCGATTTTGTTATTGACGTTGCTCACGGCTTTAAGAACGCCCAGGCCGCCGTAGCGGCATTTATCTCCGTCCCTAAGTTCCACAGCCTCATGCTTGCCGGTGCTGGCTCCTGAGGGAACGGCAGCTATGCCGGTGGCGCCGTCGGAAAGTCCCACCTCTGCTTCGATAGTGGGGTTGCCACGAGAATCGAGTATTTCACGGGCTACTATGGCTTTAATGGTCGGCTTTGTCACTTTCGTCATTTCAATCCAGCTTCTGCCCTTTTGCCAGAGAGATGGCTTTTTCCACGGCGTCGACAGCGTCATCTGCCTGAATAATGGACTTATCTTCCTCGCCGTTTCGATAGAATGACCAGGTACGCAGTCCAACAACCGGAACGCCGCCCTTCAAGGCAAAGCCAATCTCGGTGAGTGTGCCGTAATCTCCGTCGATGGCGATTACGGCCTGGGCTGACCTGACCACGGCTACATTTCGAGCATAGCCTACGCCGGTGGCAATGGGGATTTGGACATAAGGATTAGAATCAGTCGGATTTTCGGTAGGCAAGATACCTACAGTTAGCCCCGACTCGATGGCAGCTCCTCGGCAGGCTGCCTCCATAACGCCGGTCAAGCCGCCGCAGACCAGAACGGCACCTCGTTTAGCCAGCTCCCTGCCTACAGTCTCGGCTAGCGCCGCTTCTTGAGCAGTGCATTTCCCGCCGCCGATAACGGCGATGGTCAGTTTCTTGTCAAAGCTTGGTTTGGCCACTTCAGAGTAGAGTTTATGAAGTTGCTTTTCAGCCATTATATCATTGGAGTCTGGCAGCGGCAAAGGGAACGAATATACTTCTAGTTTAGCTGCCACCTTTCAAGGTCGCTCTGAAAAATTGCTTATCACGTAGCAGAGGTGTAAAATTTTGGAATTCCCGAGCAAATAAAAGCAGTATATGGTGTTACGTTAAAATAGGAGACAAAAATGTCTATTAAAATCTCGAACGATTATGATGTCATAGTAGTTGGCTGTGGCATAGCCGGGTCGCTTGTCGGTGCTATATTATCAAATATGGAACGCCAGAAGGTTATCATTCTTGAGGCTTCGTCGCAGATTGGAGGGCGTGCCACGTCATTCCGGGGAGAAGGTATCGGGGATAGCGACGAGTTTCGTAAGACACTGGCGCTGTCGGCTCACTCTTGGATTAGTGATAGGACTGAGCCTGACCTGCCTACGCTAGTAAAGAAGAAGATGCTTAATGGGTATGTCCTGGAAGCCGGTGGCAGAGGCGCGTGGTACACCAATAGGGGACGTGTGAGCCAGGCCCTGGCGCTGTTTAATAAGGCTTCGATTTTCTACTCCAATATAGGCTTTGTGTGGTATGACCATGACTGGAAGCCTTATATCGTGGGCAGGAGAGAGAAGTACGGCTGGATGACCGATGAAGATTATGCTGAGATGGTTAAGGTCCATAAGCGTAAGTTCCAGGTACGTACTATAGCTGAAGCTGAAAAACTCAACCATGTAACCTTGAAAGATTGGGTGGAAGGAATAACTCAAAGTGAGCTGGCAAAAGAATTTCACTATTCCATGGGGACTTTCCAGACGATTATCAATGACCCGGCACTAAATGCTGCTGGAGAGAACCTCAAGGTATTTCTACAGGTCCAGGAAACGGGGGTGCATATAACCAATGGTTCCTGGGGTTTCGCCGGCGCACCTGGGCACCGTTTTATTACCGAGGGTTTCGCTGCCGCGGTCAAAGAGGCTGAAGGCGACATAGTGACCAATGCCAGGGTCAAAGAGGTCATCATCCAGAATGGAAGAGCCAATGGCGTTGTCGCTGAAATTGATGGTAAAGAGATGGAAATAAAATCCCCCGTGGTAGTCTGCACTGTCCCGCCGAAGGCATTGCTCAAAATATTGCCCGAGAACCTACTGCCAGCGGATTTTGTAAAATTAACCAAAAAGATAATACATACCTCTATGGTTGCCGGTCAGTTCGGTATGACTAAACCGCTGAGTGATTTCTGTGAGCTAGAGGTAGACCCCAGGTCTTTCTATCACACCTCCATGTTGATTCCCGAAAGCGAAGGGCTGTTCCGGGGCAATGTTCCGCTCGACATAGTGTCCATGTCTACAATGGCGCCGACAACTGCACCAGAAGGTAAGCACCTGGCGGGCATGGCCAGCAGTATATTGGCTGAAGAAGCACATGATAAGAAGAAAGTGGATATAGTGATTGACCGGATGTTGAAGTTTGCCGATACTGCATTTCCGGGCTGGCGAAAATCGTTGGAGTTCATGTTGTTTGCCGTGGGAGATACCTGCATATTGTGGCGGCATCCGGAAGATGAGTGGGTGGACGTGAAGTGCCCCACCGTCGAGGGCCTTTTTTTTGCCGGGGATACATACGGCAAACGTCTCAACGAAGGAGGTATAGAGGGCGCTGCTCACTCCGGTTTTATCTGTGCCAGCGCCATAGCCGGCAAGGACTACCTGCAGCTCCTGCCGCCGGTCTTTCGTTAACCCTGAGCTTAATATAGAAATCGGAGGTTAGAGTAGTGAAAAACAGATACATTGTTCTCATAGTAATCTTTTTGTTGGGGGCAATACTTATGTCGGGCTGTAATTTGTTGCCTGGTACAGTCGTAGCTAAGACTGGCGATACAGTCCAGGTAAACTATACCGGAAAGCTGGCAGACGGCACCGTATTTGATTCATCGGTTGGACGTGACCCCTTGCAATTTACCTTAGGTAAAGGTGATATGATTCCCGGGTTTGAAAAAGCTGTATTGGGAATGAAAGTCGGGGAAAAGAAAACCGTTACCATTCCGGCGGATGAGGCTTACGGCCCACACCTTGATGGCATGGTAGTAGAAGTACCCCGGGAGAGACTTCCCAGCAATATAGAACCAAAGGTTGGCCAGATGTTGGAGGCGACTCAACCGGACGGTGGGAAAATTCAATTCATTATCACTAAAGTCACTGACAACACTACGGTCACCCTGGATGCAAACCATCCTCTTGCCGGCAAAGACCTGACGTTTGACATCGAGTTGGTGAAGATACAATAAATTGCCCCTTCTTCTTTCTCGATTTATTGCACAGTCAATCCTTTGCCTGCTGTCATTTTGAACGTGGCGAAGAATCTCAGCACTGAGATTGCGCCGTCCTCGCTTTGCTCGGGCTTGCCATTACTGGAGATAATAAGGATGATTACTTCTCTAACAATGACGGGTGGCACATTGCCTACGAATATAATTCAATTGAACTTGTTCATGGCGGGGGTTATGCCGTCGGCTAAGATGGACTGGATGGCTTTGGCTACTTGGGCGATAGAGGACTTGATTATATCGTCTTCACGAGGGGTGAAGTCGCTGAGGACGTAGCTGACAATAAATTCCTCATCGGTGATTGCTGTTCCATCTTCTTTGGTTGGGCGGCCGATGCCTACCTTGATGCGGGGAAAGTCTTCGCTGCCCAGAGCGGAGATGATAGAGTTTATGCCTTTGTGCCCGCCAGCACTGCCGTCGGGGCGGAGGCGGAGCTTGCCTAAAGGTAAATCGAGGTCATCGTAAATCACAATCAGGTCGTTCAGCGATATGTTATAGCGGCGCACCAGGCAGCCGACAGCCTCGCCGCTTTTATTGACAAAGGTCATGGGTTTAGCCAGAAGTACTTTAACGTCGGCTATTTTGCCGACGCCAATTTGAGAATGGCATTGGCGCCTTTTTACTTCAATAGAATGGACCTTGGCCAGATGATTTAGGCAGCGGTAACCGATGTTGTGGCGGTTACCCGCATAAATGCTGCCCGGATTGCCCAGTCCGATAATGAGCTTCAATTTTCTGAGCTCCTCCCTCCGAGATTCTTCAGTCGCTTCGCTCCTTCAGAATGACGTAGCGGGTAGCCTAAAACATCCGCTCTAGGCGCGATTGGAGCCGATGCTCCAATCCACCCAATGCAAATGCTCCAATCTACCTAGGGCTATTATTTTAGTTTGTTTTATGCCTGTTTCAAAAGTTTCAAGAACTCGGCTTCGGTGAGCGTCTTGGTACCCAGCGCCTGGGCTCTTGCCAGCTTGGAGCCCGGATCTTCGCCGACCACCAGATAAGTCGTCTTTCGGGTGACATTCGAGCCGGCTTTGCCTCCCAGCTCCTTGATTTTAGATTCGGCTTCTTCACGGGGAAAGGCCTCCAATTGGCCGGTGATGACGAAATCAACCCCGGCCAGCGGTAAATCCTTTCGCTTAGCCTTTTCTGCCTCCAGCTTAACACCGGCCTTTCTCAACTTGTCAATGATTTTCTGGTTCTGTTTCTGGCGGAAGAAGGCTAATATGCTGTCCGCAATTTTGGGCCCGATGGACGGGATTTCCTGAAGCTGTTCTTTAGAAGCCCGAGCTAATTCATCGATGCTGGGGAAATGCTCGGCTAAAAGTTCGGCAGTCTGCTCTCCGATATTTAGTATACCCAAGGCGAAGATAACACGCGGCAGAGGCCGGTCTTTGCTCTTTTCAATGGAGTTGAGTATGTTGGTGACGCTCTTATCGGCCAACTTTTCCATGTTTAGCAACTGTTCCTTTTTCCTTTCGAGACTGTAAAGGTCGCCGACGTCTTTTATCAGCCCGGCATCGAACAGCGCCTTGGACATCCTCTCGCCGACTCCCTCGATGTCCATAGCGCCGCGGCTGACGAAATGCTTAATCTTCTCCAGCGCTTGGGCCGGACAGCCGGCGTTGGTGCAGCGGTGCATTGCCTCGCCTTCGGGCTTTATCACCTCGGCGTCGCAAACCGGGCAGCGTTTGGGCATGTGGAAGATTTTCTCCTTGCCCGTGC
>JBAVQV010000040.1:0-4020 GCA_049694415.1 Dehalococcoidia bacterium | reverse complement strand
GGGAGCCTGTACTGGCTTAAACACCCGGGTTTGGGCAGATAATGTTTCTAGGCGAATACGAATATAAGGTTGATAACAAGGGCAGATTGCCTTTGCCCCCTAAATTCAGACAAGAATTGATGGGTGACCTGGTATTGACCAAAGGCTTAGAAAAGTGCATTGCCATTTATCCAGTGGCTGAATGGCACAAAGTTGCGGATACCTTGTCAGCCCAGACTGTGCCATCAAGTAAATTTAGGACGATGAACCGGGCGATGTTCGGTACTGCTTTCAGCCTTTCGCTGGATGGTCAAGGAAGAATCGCCCTGCCATCGCTATTACGAAATCATGCTGAAATAGGTGATACTGCTATTGTGGCCGGTGCTAACAATTGTATTGAAATATGGAACCCAACTTTATGGAAAACCGAAAAAACAGCAGCCGAAGAACAACTGTGGCAAATCATAGAAAGCCTCGAGGAACAACGATGAGCCTGACCATGACTATGCCTGTTCATAAACCGGTGCTGCTTAATGAGGTCATTGAAGCCTTGCATCCTCAACCTGGAGAAAGATATGTCGATTGCACTCTAGGTAACGGTGGGCATGCCGCAGCTATTCTGACAAAGATTTTGCCCGGAGGACAACTTCTCGGCATCGATGCTGACCCCAAAGCTATCGAGATAGCTAAGGACAGGTTGTTCCGCTACGCCGAGAATATTATTCTGGTGAACGACAGCTTTCTTAATCTGGAAACAATATGCAGAGAAAACAAGTTCTTACCTGTACAGGGCATTCTTTTTGACCTTGGTCTCTCGTCCACACAGCTTGACGTTTCTGAACGTGGTTTCAGCTTCCAGCAATATGGCCCTTTAGATATGCGTTTTGACCCAGCCCAGGAATTTACTGCAGCCGATATTGTAAATACTTTCTCCGAAGACAGGTTAAGTGAAATAATCAAAACCTATGGCGAAGAGCGGTACAGCAAACGGATAGCCTGGCATATCGTAAAAAGCCGCCCTATAAGCGACACGCTTCAATTAGTTGATGTAATAGAAAAAGCTGTCGGTGGTTATCGCAGCAAAATTCACCCGGCCACCAGAACTTTCATGGCATTGCGCATCTTTGTCAATCATGAGCTGGAAAATCTATCAGCAGCGCTGAAACAAACCATGAACTGCCTTGACCACGGAGGCAGGCTGGTAGTCATAAGTTATCACTCCCTGGAAGACCGTATAGTCAAACAATATATGCTGACGGAAAGCAAAGGCTGTCTTTGCCCACCGACTATCCCGGTCTGCCAGTGTGGACACGTAGCCAGCCTGAAAATAATAGCCAGGAAAGTCATTACACCTTCTCTGGCTGAAACTAAATCTAATCCTCGCAGTCGTAGCGCCAAGCTTAGAGTAGCTGAGCGCCTTTAATAAAATAGAAAAATTACTAATGGAGGAAATTCCACCTAAATAAAATAAAGGAGGACAAAACGGCCATGAAGAAAATTCTCGCAGCTATTGACGTTGGCACAACCAAAATATGCACCATTATTGGCTCACTGGATTCCGGAGGCAATGTACAGGTCTTAGGAGTCGGTCTCGTGCCGTCGCATGGTATGCATAAAGGTATGGTGGTCAACGTAGAAGAAGCCAGAGAATCAGTTGCCGAGTCGATAAGGCGAGCTGAACAGGCAAGCGGGCTAAAAGTGGAATCTGCCTATGTAGGTGTCACTGGCAGACATATAAGTTCGATTAACAGCCACGGAGTGGTAGCCATACCACGTAATGACCGCTTGGTTCGGCATGACGACTTGAAGCGAGTACTGTCTTCCGCCCAGCAGGTTAATATCCCGGATGACAGAAGGATACTACACGCCATTCCCCGCAACTATGCTCTGGACACTCAGGAAAGAATTAAGAATCCGGTTGGTATGCATGGCTTTAGACTGGATGTGGAAACCCACATTATCACCGCCGCTATATCCTCAGTCCAGAATTTGGTCAAGTGTATCCGAAGCGTTGGCGTCGAAATCCAGGACCTTATTCTGGAACCGCTGGCCAGTGGCGAAGCAGTATTGACACCGGAAGAAAGAGAAGTGGGAGTCATTCTGGCTGACATCGGTGGCGGCACCACCGACATAGCCGTGTTCAAGGATGGGAGTATCTATCATACTTCAATTATTCCGGTGGCTGGATATCAGGTCACCAGCGACCTCTCAATCGGTTTAGGCTTACCGTTTGAGATAGCCGAAGCTATGAAAAAGAAGTACGGAAACGTCTACCCTGAAGTACTCGCCAAAAACCAGGACTCCACGCTCACTGTCGAAGACGGGCACAGCGTTTCCTACCGCGACCTCTGCAATATCATAAAGGTCCGTATGGAGGAATTGTTAAGGCTCATCCTCCTGGAGATGCCCGACTCCAACTATGCATCATTAGCTCCGGCAGGTCTTGTGCTCACCGGAGGCTGCTCCAACTTAGCTGGCCTTGAGGCTTTAGCCAAGCAAACAATCCGCCTCCAAACAAGAATTGGTGAGCCTATGGGTGTGTATGGCATTACCGATATCCTCCATGACCCGGCTCACTCAACCGGAGTCGGGCTTCTTCTCTGGGGAACGAGGAATCATGGTAAACCAACCTGGGAAGCAAAAGGGAAGAATGGTGCCCTTGATGGTTTCATAACAGTACTGAAGAAATTCTTCGGTGTCTAAATTATATATAAAAAAGAATAATAAAGGAGGCAACTAAAAATGGCGAAGTCAACATTTTCCAACGCACCAGCCCGCATCAGGGCCATAGGTATCGGCGGTGGTGGTTCCAATGCTATTACTCGTATGGTCCGTGAAGGCATCAAAGGTGTGGAATTCATAACCATGAACACCGATGCCCAGGCTCTAGCATTGTCTGAAGCCCCTGTACGTGTTCAGCTTGGCGAGAAGCTGACACGCGGGCTAGGCGCCGGCGGCGACCACACTGTAGGTGCCAGTGCGGCTGACGAGAGCCGCCAGACGATTCAAGAAGTCGTTTCTGGTGCCGATATGATTTTCGTCACCGCTGGAATGGGCGGTGGCACCGGCACAGGCGGCATCCCTATCGTTGCCGACGTATCTCGCGAGAGCGGCGCTTTAACAATTGGTATAGTAACCAAGCCCTTCAGTTTTGAAGGCACTCGACGGAATAAAGTAGCTGAAGAAGGCGTCTTGCAGCTGTGCGACAAGGTAGATACATTGGTCATCATCCCCAATGACCGCCTCCTTGAGCTCTGTGATGCCAAAACAACCGTGGATAATGCCTTCCGGCTAGCTGACGATGTGTTGAGGTTAGCAGTTCAGGCTATCGCCGAAGTAGTGACTGTACCTGGATTGATCAACCTCGATTTCGCTGATATCAGGTCAATAATGAGGAACGCCGGCCCTGCCTGGATGTCAGTAGGCCGAGGCTCCGGCCAGAACCGTGCAGTCGAAGCTGCTCGAGCTGCTCTGGCTAGCCCGCTGCTTGATGTGTCCATAAACGGCTCTAAAGGCGTACTATTCAACGTCACCGGCGGCAGCGACCTTACCCTATTTGAATGCAATGAAGCTGCCGAAGTCATCGCTCAAGCAGTTGACCCCGATGCCAACATTATCTTCGGCGTCGTGTTCAACCCTCAAATGGAGAGTGAGATTCAAATCACCATTATTGCCACCGGTTTCACCGCTCAATACGGAGCCGGAGTGCCAACTGAAGCTGAGTTGCGTCGTTTACTACGAGGTGCAGCTGAAGATAGCCTCGACGTCCCCTCATTCCTCCGTCGTTCGTCGTCATCGTCGCATTACCCCGCTGCCCAACCCGTGCCCTCATCCCAGGCCCGATCACCCCGTTAACCCTCCATTAACCCTCCATCCTCCCCAAACAGAGCGGCAACCCCAATTGCCGCTCTGTTTTTTCTCCTTTTTATGTCTATTTCCTACTTGACACCCTCTATATATTGGGCTAAAATATATCCGCACCACATTCTGTAGGGGTATCCCTATGAAGTGTTCCTATTGCGGTGATACTGAGTCTAAAGT
>JBAVQV010000039.1:0-7539 GCA_049694415.1 Dehalococcoidia bacterium | reverse complement strand
TGCGTTGGCGGTTGCTTTAGTGGTTCGGTAAGCCTTAAACACTTTACGAGTGAGCAGCTTGTAGCGGAAATTGAAGGTATGCTGATATGAGCTTGCTTTAATTCTGCGCTGACTCATGGAAGCGAGACATAATAAGAATGGAACGTAAATCCGAATGGGAGCCCAGAATAATAGGGTTCTTATGTAAGTGGTGTAGCTATGCCGGCGCTGATTTAGCTGGGTCCGGTCGTAAGAAATATCCAGCCAACGTAAAAATATTGAAGGTGCCGTGTTCAGGAAGAGTTGATCCTCTGTTAGTCCTTAAAGGTTTGCGTCTGGGCTTTGATGGTGTCATGGTGTCCGGCTGTCATCCTGGTGACTGCCATTACCAAACGGGCAACTACCGTGCCAGAAGAAGAATTGCTTTAACCAAAAAATTCCTGGAGTACATAGGCATTCCAGGAGAGCGGTTTAGGGCTAGCTGGGTATCGGCGTCAGAAGGCGCAAAGTTTGCCCAGGTAGTTGCCGCTGTAGTTAAAGATATAGAAGAAGTCGGACCTAATAGGTTGTTCGCCGAAGATGGACATTAATATGGAGCAAGAGCTACGGAGAGAGGCTAGAAAACTGCTTGAGGAGGGGAAGGTCGACCATATAGTTGGCTTTGCCAGGGGGAGCCTGAAATTCAGCACTACTCCCTTGATTACCAAAGAGAAAGAGGACATTGCATCTTTAGTAATTAACCCATTCATACTAAATAATCTGGCTAAATTTCTGATTGAGGTGCCGGGACGGGTTGGTATAGTCGCTAAAGGTTGCGATAGTCGCTCCGTTGTCAGTCTAATACAGGATAATCAGGTGACTAGAGACGATGTGGTAATTATTGGCGTTCCTTGCTCTGGGTTGATTGATATAGCGAAAGTAGAAAAGTTAGTAAGTAAAGACAGAGATGAAATTGATGATATTACCCTGCAAGGGGAAAAGGTAGCAGTAATTATTGGCGAACAGAAAACAGAGTTACCCACAAAGGAAGTCCTCTTTGAACACTGCCTCGGCTGTGAGTATCCCACCCCTCAGGAATACGATATCCTTGTGGGCAAACCAACTAGCGCGATTGGTGATAAAGAGTTGAGCCGGAAGGAAATTAAGAAACTAGAAGATATGGTGCCGGAACAGAGATGGGCATTCTGGAAAGAACAGCTCAGTCATTGCATCCGGTGCTATGCGTGTCGCCAGGTATGCCCGGCTTGTTTTTGCGAGCGGTGTTTTGTTGAGGAGTCCCAGCCACAATGGATATCACCCGTTTCACAGTGGCAAGATAATCTCATGTTTCAGGTAATTAGAAATATACATGTCGCTGGAAGATGCACTGACTGCGGTGAGTGCGAACGTGTTTGTCCACAGAATATCCCGCTAAGAAGCTTGTCCAAAAAGATGTCCGAATTAGTTGACGAGATGTTCCATTATAAGGCAGGGATAGATAAGGATGCACCGACGTTAATGACGGCCTACGAGCATGCGGAGGCCGAAGACTTGATCATGTAAAAGGGGGACAGGTGGCCACTAAGAAGATCGGCAAAAAAGAAATAGCTAAACTCCTTGGCATATGGAACCAGCGGTTGAGCGTGTTTGTTCCATCCAAAGAGGAAAACGTTGCCAAGATGGTCAGATGGGACGGCAAAGATGTTAGCTTCTTAGACTGGTATAGAAACACAGTCATCCCCTGTAAAGCTAACTTTCTCCCTTCCATGGAGAGAATGTTCAGCTTCAAGAAAAACGAAGATGGCTACCATATAGAAATACCGCAAGATGAGCAAAAGCAGCTTATTTTTGGCATCCGGCCCTGTGACGCCAGAGGCATAGCTATGATAGATAAGGTCTTTACCGAGACATATGAAGACCCCTACTATGTATCAAAAAGGAAGAACACCGTGCTCATCGGTCTTAGCTGCACCAATCCTTATGATAGCTGTTTCTGTACTTCATTAGGGGTCAAGCCCGCGGAGTCGGCCGATGTTGACCTGATGTTCACTGATATTGGTGATGAATTCTTAATCGAAGAGATTACTGATAAGGGTGAAGAACTGCTCGCAGCGGTAAATTTGGTGAAACAGGCCACCAAGGCTGATGATGCCAAGGCCAGGACGGTGAAAGCATCGATTTACGGCATGGTGATAAGGAAGGTGGATACAAAAGAAATCGCGAAGAAGTTACAGGCTTGCTTCAGCGACAAAGATTATTGGGAAAAAGTTGCCGCCAAGTGTATTAGCTGTGGTGTCTGCACTTTCCTTTGTCCCACTTGTTTCTGTTTTGATATTTGCGATGAGTTGGTTAAGAAGCAAGGGGCAAGATATAGAGGATGGGATAGTTGCAGTTTCAGGCTTTATACCAAGATGCCCATGGAAAATCCGAGGGAGGAGAAATGGCGGCGGGTGAGGCAAAGGGTATGCCATAAATACGAATTTTACCCCATGAACTTTGATGTTTCTGCCTGTACTGGTTGCGGCAGGTGTATACGGTTATGTCCAGTGAATTGGGATACTAGCCAAATCCTAAGTAGTCTACCCGCCAGTGCCACATCTCGGAGTGAGAAATAACATAGACAAAATAGTAAGTGAAAATATGGTTGTTACTGACATTAATCAAAGAAAAAAAATTCTTGTCCAGGGTAATGTCTATGTACCACAAATTGTGGTAATAGATAAAATCATTGAAGAGACGCCTTCTATCCGGACGCTCCTTTTCAATTTTAAGGGCGAGAAGCTGCGAAAAACGTTTACCTTTGAATCAGGTCAATTTGCTGAACTTTCTATCTTTGGCATAGGAGAAGCCACCTTCTGTATTTCCTCCAGCCCTACCAGAAACGATCATTTAGAGTGTACTGTAAACAGGGTGGGGTTGGTAACCAATGCCATGCATCGCCTCAGCGTTGGTGCCGAGATTGGTTTCAGGGGACCATATGGTAACAGTTTTCCCCTTGAGCTAATGCGGGGCAAGAATCTCGTTTTCGTTGGTGGCGGAATCGGTCTAGCGCCGCTTCGCTCTCTCATATGGAACGTATTAGATAACAGAGATAAATACGAAAATATTGACATTATATACGGAGCCCGTAGTCCCTCAGACCTGTGCTTCAAATATGATCTTGATATCTGGAATCAAGACAAAAGAGTAAACATGATAACTAGTGTTGATAAAGGTGATGAGAACTGGACAGGAAGAGAGGGTTTTGTCCCGGCGGCATTGGAGCAAGTAGCTCCTTCAGCCAAAAATGCAATAGCCGTTGTTTGCGGCCCACCCATTATGATAAGACTGACCTTCCCAGTCCTGGAAAAACTCGGCTTCGTCCCAGAGCAAATGATAACTACTCTGGAAAAAAGAATGAAGTGCGGAATAGGTAAGTGCGGGCGATGTAATATCGGAAACTTATATGTATGCCGTGACGGGCCAGTGTTCACCTATGCCCAGATAAGGAACTTTATATCTGATGAATACTAAACATCTTGATGTACATATGATTAGTAGACTCCTGAAGATCCTATCAAATCCCCATTTCTGGGCAGTAGTGATAATCTTTGCCATTGTTACCGCGCTGCATTACCCGCAACAGATACTCTCGACCAGTTCATCATCTCTCTTCTCATTCCTGGGTCTAAGCCGGCACGCTGTAGAGCGTATTCTGCTTCTGGTGCCGGTCAGCTACGCCGCTTTTGTCTTTGGCACGACGACAGGATTTGTCAGCTTAGCAGTGGCGTCTGTCATTATGCTACCTCGGGTCTTCTTAATCTCAGAATATTTCCCTGATGCTTTGCTTGAAACCATTGCTGTCATCCTCTTGGGCGTTCTAATAAATCTGTGGTTTGACCGCTCCAGAAAAGAAAGGGAGCGCCGGCAACAAATGCTGTCAAAGCTGGAGGCGGCTGACCAGCAGCTTGAATCCGCATATCAGGTCACAAGAAGTAACGAGAAACGACTTTCTGCTTTAAATGAGATTTCAGCCATCGTCAATCAATCTTTGGAGTTGGAGGATATATTAAGCGCAGTCGTCGATAAGGTTAAGCAAGTAATGGGCCTGGACATTGTCCTGATATTTCTTTTGGACGAAGATAAGCAAGAGCTTAAGCTTATAACCCATCGGGAAGTATCTGAGGAGTTTGTTGCCGGACTAAAAGGACTAAAGGTTGGCGAGGGCTTCAACGGCCGCGTTGCCCAGACCGGGGAACCACTATTGATAGAGGATGCCGCTCAAGACCCTAGACTTACTAGGGAAATAGTGAAACGAGAGGGAATGCTAGCCGAGGTTATTGTGCCACTGAAAGCCAAGGGTAAAGTAGTGGGTACTCTCGCCGGGGCTATGCGCGAGTCGCGACAATTTCTGAGTGAGGAAGTAGAGCTACTTACCACCATAGGCAGTCAGATCGGCATGGCAATTGAAAATACTCGACTCTACCAAAGAGAACATTTAGCCGCACAACAAGCCTTGGCTTCAGAAAGACAGTATCGCGAGATATTTGAAGATGCGCACGATGCAATCTGGATACATGACTCGCATGGTAATATTATAGCTGCCAACAAGGCTACTGAGGAACTGACCGGCTATAGCTCAAAAGAGCTGCTAAAAATGAACGTGCGAAATTTTCTAGCAGAGGAAGGCCTCAGTTTAGCCAGAGGAATTAGGCGTAAGCTGTTTTTGAGTGAAACGGTAGAACAACCATACGAGCAGCGGTTGATTAGAAGAGATGGAAACGAGAGGATCGTAAAACTGACCACCAACCTGATAAGAGAAGACGACAGGCTAAGGGGTTTCCAGAATATTGCGAGAGATGTGACCAAGGAAAAAGAAATGCAAGACAAATTAAGTGCTACTTACCGAGAACTCAGCGAATCTCATCAGCAGCTGAAAGAAAGCCAGGAGCAGCTAATCCAGGCTGAGAAGCTGACGTCGCTCGGCCAATTGGCTGCCTCAATTGCTCACGAAGTCAACAACCCCCTCTCTGGTGTGCTCGCCTATACCCAATTGCTGGCCAAGAAGGTGAAAGGCGATAGTATTCCTAAAGAGATTGCTCTCGGCTACCTATCCAAAATGGAAGCAGAACTAACTCGCAGCACGAAATTAATCAGAAATCTTCTTGATTTCGCTCGCCAGTCACCCCCAGAGTTCCGTCAGCTGAACCTAAACGATGTTGTCAGCCGAGCCTTTGACCTTGCTGCCCATTCGGCTGAGTTACAGCACGTCCAAGTAGTAAAAGAGCTTGACCCCTCCCTACCTAATTTGATGGCTGACTTTGACCAGCTTTATCAGGTCTGTACTAACCTCTTTTTGAACGCCATTCAGGCAATGCCTCAGGGAGGCAAGCTAACCCTCCGCACCTCGATTAACAATGGTCAGCTTAAGATAGAGGTCCAGGACACAGGTTGCGGTATTTCTCCAGAAAATATGCGCAAGTTGTTCACACCCTTCTTCACCACTAAGCATGAGGTAAAGGGGGTAGGCCTGGGTTTGGCTATATCTTATGGAATCATCCAGCGGCACCATGGAAGAATAGAAGTGCAAAGTAAAAAAGGAGAAGGGACTACCTTTACTATCTGTTTACCCTTACACCATGAGGAATCTGCAGAAAAAGGTTAAGCTCATTACGGTTGATAACTTACAGAGGGAAGACGATGAAAGTCAAAAAAAGGAAGATTCTGCTGGTAGAAGATGAGACAGTGTTGAGGGAGGCACTGCAGGAGTGGCTAGTGGGTGATGGATATGATGTTGAAGTTGCTGTATCTGGAGAAGCAGCCGTAGAAAGAATAAAGAAGGAAGAATTCGGCGTTATCGTTCTTGATCTAAGGCTACCAGGTATTGACGGTCTGCGCGTATTCGAGGAAGCTAAGGATGTTAACCCCGAGATAAAAGGGGTAATCATTACTGCCTATCCTTCCAAGGAAACACTGACAAGGGCAAAAGAGATAGGGCTGCTCGATTATTTGTCTAAGCCTTTCAAGATTGAAGACTTAGAGAAGATAATAAGCGGGGCACTGGAAGAAGTAGACGAACGGAAACTGAAAGAAAAGCATGTCTGGCTGGAACTTGGAGCGGTGTCTTTCCGGCTATGTACTCGCAATTATGAGTGTGGCCACTGCGCATTCGCCCAGGATATACAAGATAAATTTGGCACTATATCGGTAATTGGCGAGGATGAAGTTGCCAATTTTAAGCAATTACCCGGCAATCAAAGGTTATGCCGCTATACTTCGGTGCATTTTGTGAAGAAGGAAAGACCTGATCTAGTATCTGGATAGCAACGAAAAGGGTTCGGGGGCGTATTACACAATAAGATCAAGTGGAAGGGGGTGAAAGAAATAATATTGAGCGTATATAGCTGATAAAGCGAGTATGCTATAGATTTCAGAAGGGGGAAACATGGAAGCTAAGAAAGGAAAGATACTGCTTGTAGAAGATGAGGCTGTGGTGAGAGAAAGTGTGCGAGACTGGCTGGTGGATGATGGGTATGATGTGGAGTGTGTTGAAACCGGGGAAGAAGCCTTAGTAAGGATCGCAAAAGAGGACTTTGGCGTTCTGGTTCTTGATTTAAGGCTGCCGGGTGTAGATGGTCTGCAAGTATTTGAGCAGGCCAAAAACCTTAAGCCTAAGACTAAAGGGATAATGATTACTGCTTATCCTTCAATCGAAACACGAGATAAGGCACGACGTTTAGGCCTTCTCGATTATTTGCCCAAGCCTTTCAAGGTTGAGGATCTGGAAAAGACAATCAAAGGGGCACTGCAAGAGGTAGTGGAAAAGAAGTTGCCAGAGAAGGAAGACTGGTTGGAACTTGGAGCTGTATCATTCGAGCTATGTACACACAATTATGAATGTAGCTGCTGTGGATTTGCCCAAGATATACATGATAGATACGGAACCATAGCAGTTGTCAGCGAAGACGAAATCAACGAGCTAAGACAGTTACCCGTTACCGAAAGACTGTGCCCGTATAGAGAATGGTTGGGGACTCGTTCAGGAAAGTAGCTTCAGGTACGTGATGCGTCAAAATAGGATGTTAGCGAAGCAGGCATAATTGTGTCAAAAAAGAAGGAGGGATAAGGAATGGTTACTGTACAACGTGTGAAGGAGTTTGAACTCTTCAAAGGTCTAACTGATAGTGATTTGGACAGAATAGCGGAGCTTTGTCACCTGCACACTTTACATGAGGGTGATCGTATTTTGGAGGAGGGGACCAGGGCAACGAATCTACATATATGCTGTAGCGGCAAGGTCGATATCGTGACCTGGGTTAAAAAGCCGTGGAACAAGTACGTCAGGGTTCATCAAGCCCTGCCGGGAGAAGTCTTTGGATGGTCTGCCCTGGTAGCGCCATATAATCATTCTGCCAGTGCGATATGTGCTGAGGATGGTGAGGAAATCCGTATTCGGGGTACTGATTTACTAGCTCTGCTCCACCAACATACTCATATAGGATACACAATCATGGAAAATCTTGCCGCCGATATTGGTGCCAGGCTAATACAAATGAGGCAGAGCTTAATTGCGGAATGGCAAAGCGGCCCTGGGTCTACAGG
>JBAVQV010000038.1:0-19168 GCA_049694415.1 Dehalococcoidia bacterium | reverse complement strand
GATTGAAGGTTCTCGCGTTGCTGGGACACTACATGATATCGGCAAAATATATGTGCCCGCGGAGATTCTCAGCCGTCCGGGCCGTTTAAGACAAAACGAAATCAATCTGGTCAAGGACCACTCCCAGGTGGGCTACGACCTGCTAAGTACCATAGAGTTTCCCTGGCCTGTAGCTCAGATAGTCCTTCAACATCATGAGAGGATAAATGGCTCCGGATACCCTTTAGGGCTTTCTGGAGACGATATTCTGATTGAGGCAAAGATAATGAGTGTGGCTGACGTTGTTGAAGCCATGGCCTCACACCGCCCCTACCGTCCAGCCTTAAGCATAGAAGAGGCTCTCTTAGAAATCTTACAACAAAGGGGTGTACTTTATTCTCCAGAGGCGGTGGAGGCATGCATTAAGGTCTTTACCCAGAAGGGATTTAAATTTTAAAAGCTTATAAGTATTTCACCTGTCGGTAAGACGGCAGAAAATCATCGTGGGACCCCACCCAGTTTAGCCCCAATATTTATATTGTTTGAGCGCCGAAACTATTTTTCAGTCACAAGCAAACGGTATAAGGTTGGCCGTTGCCAGCTATGAGATTTGACAAATCAGGCCAAAATGTGCTATTATTAATATAGTTCCGAGTGGTCAAGCTTAGACCCGGCGGGTGTAGTTCGGTAGGGGCTGAAGGGTGCGGTAGCCTACCGCAAACGAAGTAAGCCGAAGCTGAGAATGCAAGCGGAGGAAACGCCGGGAACGAGTGAGGTTACTCGGGACTTTTTCTTTCTAAAAAGCCTCCGTCTTAAAGCTCCTTCATAGATTGAAAGTTGTAGTTTCTCAATGGTAAAGTAAGGCCGGTTCTGTGGCTGTGTAAAAATTATGATGGTTGAAGCCGTTTTTCAAAGAATAGATACACGACTGAGAGAAGCGCTGCAAAAAAGGGGCTCCATTTATTTCAGCTACATTGACGTTATTTTCAAATATCCCTCGCTGTGTCTATACAATTCGGGTCTAATGCTAGAAGCGAATCTATTTAATCGCGCTGTAATTCACGTTATAGGTGATAGTCACTTAAGACCCTTCGTGTTTAAAAGGCCTTTCTCATTGCATCACATATCACAGGCAACTGCCTATAATCTAAATAAGGACGACAGCTTCTCCCAGTCGAAGAGATATTTGAATTCATTCTTACCCGGAATAAATAAACAGAGGGATGTTTTGCTTTTAGTTTTCGGTGAAATAGATGCTCGGGTGCATATATACCTTCAGTATGAGAAAAACAATGAAAAGATAAGCGTCGAGAGACTAATAGATGCTACCGTAGACAAATATGGAGAGACGATTAAGAGACTGAAGGATGAAGGATTCGCAGTATGCGTTCATGGCATACCGCCGGCAGCACGAAAAGACTTCGAGTCAAACCTGCCCTTCCTTGGAAGTCCGGAACAAAGAAGTGAGATATCCAGAATATTTAATAGGAAACTCGATGAGTTTTGCCAGAAAAGCGGAGTTCCTTTCATAGATATGCAGTTGATTGCCGCGGATGAAAACGGGTTTATGAAGAAGGAATATGCTGCTGATGAAGTGCATCTTAGCAGTAAAGTAGTGCCTTTTGCCAGGGGCAAAATAGTCGATGCATTCGGAAGCAGTAAAAATTTTAGTTGAAACCTTAAGCCGACTGGCTAAAAGGTGATTACTGCATCCAGCTTGATTTCCGGAAAAATTTGCTCCGATTTAGGTGGCATGGGGCTGTAGACCCAGTTAACACTGATGCTGCCACACTGCACGCCGCCGATTCGACGTATCCCCTGATAAGTACCCCGCAGCAGCACATCCTCCATATCGAAGGACATACAGAAGATGGCAACGGTCGTGTTAGCCGGTATCGCCTTGATATCTTCCTTGAATGCCGAAGCAGCGAAGATTACATTTTCTGTGCCGGATGTTTGTGCCTGAATGACTGGAATAATGGTAGGATAGCCATCTTCGGCAATATAAGCCAGGAATTTTAGGTTGGATATTTTATCTATGAGATGGCGTGTCCACAGGTTGAGTATATCAGCTCTCCCTTTCTTAGGAGATAGTATTTTCGCCAACATGGTTTTAAGAGCAGCCTGCACTACACTGCCCATGGGCAGAGACTCCTTGCCGTACTGCTCCATGAGGTCGAAGTAATAAACTGTGTGGATGCCAAAATAGGCGTTATAACGGAACATCGGCATGTTATTAAAAATGTCGAATTCCTTGCCGCTTCTTTCAGTATGTGTGAAGTTCGCTTTGCCGCGCCAGTTGTTCCTGTCGAGTGTCAGGATGAGAAATCCAGTTTTTGGATTTTTTCTGACGTTGACTTTGCTTAATCCTTCGGAAAATTGCCCGAAGACTAGCTCTGTCGGCGAGTTCGCACATAACGAGGAGAGCAATGTGACATGAGGCAGACCCTCTTCGTTTATGGTGGCCAGTAGCCCCACCTTCATCTCCGGTTCAAAGCTCTTAATATCTGATTCGGAAAAAGATTTCAGGACCTCTCTTTGATTATTCATTGTCGTCTCCTCTACGAATCTTCAACTTTCGTCGGGCCAGTGGCCAAAACAATTTCAGGATTAACACCTGACTGCCTGGCACATTGCTCCAGTTCACGCACAGTGTCTTTGGTCATAAGCGGTGTGCTGGCATATTGCCAGGTAATCCCCAGTCTCCGGTATTTATCGCGGCAGAGGTTGTTAAAAGCACACAATTCCCACCGCTGAACAACCCCAGCCAGGTTTTTAGCGATGAAGCCGCCAAGACCAGTGATATTCTCAGGTGTGGCCGTGGCTGCGGGAATAAGCGGAGTTCTTATCCATAATACCTTTTCCAGAGCCATATTTAGGATATAGTCGCGGATGTATAGGAGATTGTCGAATATCCTCTGGTTATGCTGCCCGGTGAAAGTGCGGTGCTTTTCAGCGTCTATTTCCTTTAAATCGAACAGCACGATGTCGGTATACGGCAACACCTTATCAAGGGAACTGGTAGAGCACACCCCACAGGTATCGATGGCGGTGTTGATTCCTTTTTCTTTCAGGTGTTGGAGCAGCGCGGCAGAGAAATCGGGCTGCATAAGGGGTTCACCGCCGGAAAGTGTAACGCCGCCGCCAGATTTCTCAAAAAATACCCGGTCTTTAATCAGTTCGTCAAAAAGCTCATCGACGCTAACTGTCCTTCCCAGAAGCTCCATGGCGTTTGCCGGGCAAGCGTCGGCACAGTCGCCACAACCTGTACACAGCTCACGGTCAATGACAATTCCCTGCTCCGTTTTAGCCAGGCAATGTTGGGGGCATGTTTTTATACAGGTACTGCAGCTAATGCACCGATTTTCCAACCACTGTATTTGAGGCTCCATCGATATGCTCTCGGGATTGTGGCACCACAGGCAGCTCAGCGGGCACCCTTTGAAAAAGACTGTGGTGCGTATACCGGGGCCGTCTTCGGTCGAAAATCGCTGTAAATGGAGTATCATTTCCTTCGTGCCTTTGCCTGTATCCGTTGCAACTGTGCCTTCCGTAATTACTCGGTTATCAAATAAAGCGGTTTTGTTACTTCCCATATTAAAGCATCCCTGTCAAATCTGGTGGCTTTCGCGGGCTATGATTTCGTTTTGCAACTCTCTGCCGATGGCGGTGAAATAGGCGTTGTAGCCAGTAACACGGACCAGCAAATGTTTGTAGTTCTCAGGGTTTTTCTGGGCATCTCTGAGCATATCGGCATTAACCATATTGATTTGCAGGCAAGTGCCGCCGTTTTCCACATAGCCTCGCAAGAATGCCTTGAACTTTTTCTTATGTTCAGGGTCGCGCATGAGCGACGGATTGAAGGTGATAGTGTGGCTGGCGCCGTTGGGTAGCAGGTTATAAAACTCCAACCAGTCTCCCTTGCCCTGTAGGTTCTTTCCGCCAATAACTTTGCCCACTGAATTGACGTTAGCCGTCGGCCCATTTATATCGGCACCGTTTGAGGGGCAAATGGCATTTGAGAGGAATTTGCCCTTTGGCCTTCCGTCAGCGCTTGCCGGCAGAACGTATCCATCCGAAATCCAGTAGTTCCAGCTAAGCATGCCGGGGCGAAACTGCTTACCGGTTGGTTTGGACTTATATTTCCAGGTTTCCTCTGTCCACAGTTCCATGACCTTTTTACCTATTTCATCAGCGACGTCATCGTCCCTGCCGTATTTGGGCGCTTTATTAAGTGCCTGGGCTTGCAGCACCTCATAGCCTGCCCAATTGGCTTTAAGGGCGTCTGTTAGCTCTTTCACGGTGCAAATATTCTTATCGAACACCAGGTATTTTACTGCCAGCAAGGAATCAACTGTCGTGCCATAAGTTACCGCCTCGACGGTGGTGAAGCTTAGTTCGGCGCCGCCCTCATTTATGTCCTTGCCTTTTTCAGCGCAACCTTTGACCAGGCATGAGAGATAAGGAGTCGGCAGGAATTTCGCTCTTATCTCGTCGGTCCTTTGGTAAAGCTCAGCGATCTTTTTGACAATATACGTGGTCTGAACAACATAGGCATTCCAAAACTCCTCCCAGGTCTTGAAACCCTCTGTATTGCCGGTATGGGGACCCCATAGTTTGCGCGGTTCCATCTTCCCTGTCATCGGGTCGGTATAGGGGATTAAGTCATATCCGCCGGTAAGTGCCAGTTCCACTGCCTTAAGGAGGTTGAGGTTAATATCAACCGTACCGGAGCGGTCGTTGCCGCACATTGTGTTTTCCAGGCAGCCGACAGGTGCATAATCATAAACATTGTTCTGGTTGACAAGCTGCTGAACGGCAGCTTTTTTCGCCTCCAGCATCATACCGGCTATAGAGCGTTCATCGAAATTAATAAGGAATGGCGCACCCTGGCTCGAGGAGATCATATCTATAACTTTGTCATAAAGCTGGTCGGGAGTATTTCTGTGCAGCCGGACATTTGGCTTTGGCTCCAGAATTGGCGTCATTTCGTCAATGACCTCAAGCATGGCATAAGTGAGGTCATTGGTCATATCTTTACCGTCTGGGCCTACTCCCGAGAGGGTAACTACCTGACCGAAGCCGGAGGTGATACCCTGGTTGCCGCCGGTGCGAATCATGGCGTCGTAAACTGTGTTGCAATGCATCCAGAAGCACTTCAATATTTCTTTGCCGAATTCTCTATCCATGCCTTCATTGATTGATTTTTGCCACAGTGGATAGAGGTACTGGTCAATCCTGCCGAAAGAAAGGCCGGGTCCGGGATAGCTTTCATCGCTCATAACAAGCATGTGGGTTAGCCAAAGGGATTGCACCCCCTCCCAAAACGTCCGTGCCGGCTCCCAGGGCACCTTTTTTAACATGGATGCCATCTGGAGCAGTTCGCTTTTTCTAGCGGCGTCAGGTTCTTGAGAAGCGAGGTCGATACAGACCTGGCTGTACTTCAATGCCACATCCTGGGCCATAGTCGCCGCGGTCAGCATAGACCTGAGCTGCGCGCCCTTTTTCCCTTTCTTTTCAGCGTCAGTGAGAGCTTTATAGTAGTAGTCGATGTCGGCGTAAATGCTTTCCCAGCCTTTTTCGATAACCGTTGTGTAGTCGGGTATGAGGTGACCGCTGGTAGCGCCGACGTTCCCATAGCCGTGGTTGTGCAACCACAGTATAGCTGCCCTGGCTCCATTTTTGCCGTAAACCATTTTCCGGTATTGCTTTGCCTCCTTTTCGTTGAGGCAGGTGGACGCTTGTAGATTGAAGCGTGCCCCGGCAATCAGGTCGCCTGGCAGAATCTCATGTGGTAAATAATGTACCATTACTTCTTTAACAAACCAGGCATGGCGTTCAGGCAAGCCCCATTTCCAGAAATCGGCGTGTAATGTTACCTTTTTTGCCGTCTGTTTAAAGGCACCGGTGAAGGTTGAAAGGAAAGCATAAGTCTCGGGGACTATGTAGTACTGCCCTTCCTGAAACTGGAAGTCCCACGTTGTTCCAGTGGTCCAGGCGGTAAACTCGTTGTTCCATTTTCGGTTAAGGCCCCGGAAATAATAGTCACGGAGCCATTTATTCCGGGGTGACAGGTTCTTCGGCTCCTTGATAGTATATCTTGGTTTTTCAGGTATGGCTGTAGTCATAATCTCATCCTCCCGTCAAAGGTTTGACTGCCTCGATAAAATGAACGAGCGGCAAGGGTTTTTATCCATGCAGAACTATAGCACAGAGCAGTATTAAACTACCAACCGTAGTACGCGTTCGAACGCTAAACGGTTTGACAAAAATGGACTTGCCAATTAAAGTGTAAATCGCCCGGTGTAAAAAATGCTTGAGTTTTTGACCAATAACTGGCAGTGGATATTACTGGGCTTAATAGCTGTGGCCGTGCTGGCTGTAGTTTTTCTAGCCAAGCCGGTTCGGGTTGGACTTAAAACTCTGGCTATGATAGTGAGCCTGGGTATCAGCTATAAAAAGAATACCGGTGCCATAACTGGAAGCATTCTAGTCTCCGAGGTCACTTTTCGGTGCGGTGACCGAGATATTGTTGCCGATTTATATCGTCCAAATGACAAAAGACGACGCTCAAGTCTAATCCTCGCCCACGGCGCTATTAAGGGTGGTAAAGACGATAGAGCACTGAGGTTTGGTGGCCAAAGCCTGGCGCGCGCCGGCTATGTTGCTCTGGTACCGCAGTTGGACAACTTGAACAGATTACGGCTGCATCAGAATGATGTAGATGCCCTGGTCGACAGTGTTCGGTACCTTTCGGGGCAAGAGTTCTGCAATGGAAAGATAGGCCTGATGGGCGTCTGTCTAAGCGCGCCGCTGGTTTTTTTGGCGGCTGCCGAGCCAAGTATCAGCCAAGATGTGGCGGTTATCACTTGCTGGGGCGGCTTTTACAACATTAACGACTGGCTGCAAGCGGTTATTGCGCAGTACTACATCGACGGGGGTGAAACCAAGCCATGGAAACCGCGCACTCTTTTGATACAGGAAGCACCTAAGTGGCTAATCGAGCTCTCACCTAATGCTTCGGACAGAACCTGCCTTGAGGAAATGCTGAGAGGAAACACCACGGCTTCCGTGAAGAACTGTCTTTCTCCTTCGGGGCAAGCTATGTATGAGCTACTTGCTAATCATGACCCCAAACGAATAAGACAACTCTGGGAAAGGCTCGACCCGAAAGTACGTCGAACTCTTGACAGCCTGTCACCCCACACCAAAATCGATAAGTATAACACCAAAATCGCTATTATCCACACCTTTAACGACGATGTCATACCCTGGGTGGAATCCTGTAAGCTTGTCGACGCCATCGATGATAAAAATAAGGTCTACTTCAGGATTTTTCGCCAGTTCTACCACGTTAGCATCGAAGACCTGTTGAAGGCGCGAATTTCCAACCTACACCATGTAATCTCGGAGGCTGTCCAGTTCTATCTTTATATGTATTCCGTCCTTTACCAATTATGAGCATAACTGGTTATCCTTGGCCCTGTTTTTGGTCTTCTGTACCAGGCTAACCACTTGACACGCCTTCTGCCGAAGTATTAATGTAGTACGTGATGAAGACGCGGAAGTTGGATTGGGTTGTATTTTACGCACTGTGGGCTCTGTGGTTAATACTCCTGCCATTTATGTATATTTTGGCTGGCCTTAGAACTAGAAGGAATTGAGAGTTAGACTCGGCATTATTTGAAACATCGGTGTTTTCCGGTGACAGAAGAACCTTCATCGTACACTATTGTGCTTACCGCTTTAGCAGCCATTAGGAATTAGAAAATTACAGTAGGAGGGCAAGCGTATGAAGCATAAAGACGGTAAATTCAAAGGGTACAAGGGACTTAACCTCTATTATCAATACTGGCTGCCGGAGGGTAAGCCCAAGGCTGTGCTGCTGGTCGCTCACGGCTTGGCTGAGCATAGCGGACGCTACAAAAACCTGGTCGACTACTTCGTCCCCAAGGGCTACGCCGTCTATGCGCTTGACCATAGAGGTCATGGCAAATCTGAGGGCACGCGGAGCTATGTTGACAGCTTCAATGATTACCTCACTGACCTAAAAACCTTTTTTGACATGGTGCGTAAAGAGCATAAAAATACTAAGATTTTCCTTTTCGGTCATAGTTTGGGTGGCACTATTGCCACTGCCTATGCGGTAGAACATCAAGAGGAGTTGGCAGGGCTTATACTTTCCGGGTCAAGCCTCGTGCCCAGCACCAGCGTTTCACCAGCACTGCTCGCCGTGGCCGGGGTGATCTCAGCGCTGCTGCCCAAAATGGGTGTGACATTGCTTGACGCTTCTGCTATCAGCCGGGATAAAGCTGTCGTCGACGCTTATGTTAATGACCCGCTTGTGTTCCGGGGTAAAGTCCCTGCCCGGACGGGTGCCGAACTGGCCAGGATGTGGAAGCAGCTGCCGGAACAAATGCCTAAGATAAAGCTGCCCATACTGATTATGCATGGTTTCGCTGACCAGCTAGCTAACCCGGCAGGAAGTAAGCTGTTATATGAGCGGGTAAGTTCAAAAGATAAAACGCTGAAGCTATACGACAACTGCTATCACGAGATATGCAATGAACCGGAGCGTGAGCAGGTCTTCGTCGATATGGGAGCCTGGCTGACAAAACATATTTGATTTGACTAAAAAATCGTTAATCCAGGCTCGGATTTTATATCTAAAAAGGGAGGTTGCAGATGGCTGAATGTCACTACCGTAAAGATAGCATTACTAAATTAGGCAAGTTGTATCAATTAAAACCTGAGATTCTGCAGGCTTTTATGGATTTTGACGGCAAGGTCTTTGCCGAGGGAGCCCTGAGCACTAAAATTAAAGAGCTGATTGCTGTAGCCTGCGCTCATGTCACCCAGTGTCCCTACTGCATAGAAGCGCATACCAAAAAAGCGAAGAAGGCAGGTGCTGCGGATGGCGAACTGGCTGAGGCGATATTTGTAGCCGCATCCCTGCGAGCCGGTGGTGCTCTGGCACATAGCTGCATAGCCATCGAAGCCTTAGAGGAAAAGTAAAGCCAGACCAGGGACATAGAACTTAGCCTTAGCTCTCTTTTATGCTATACTAGGCATGATTTGCGCCCAGGCGACTGAGCATTCTCAATGCCCGGTAAAAGCTATATTTTAGTTATCGACCAGGGAACCACGGGAAGCGCTGCTTTACTATTTAATGACTCAGGACAGGTAGTCTCCAGCGCCGACCGTGAGATACGTCAGATTTATCCCCAGCCCGGCTGGGTGGAGCATGACCCGGTAGAGATTTTCCAAACCTCGCTGGCCGTGGCTAAAGAGGCACTGCAACAGGCGGGGGTGGCTACCTCCCAGGTAAAAGGGTTGGGCATCACCAACCAGCGGGAGACGACCGTAGTCTGGGACCGCCGCACCGGAAAGCCGGTGAGCAACGCCGTGGTCTGGCAGTGCCGTCGCACCGCCCCGATTTGTGAAGAACTTAAGCACAAAGGCATGGGCCAGCCTATCAAGGACAAGACGGGATTATTAGTTGACGCCTACTTCTCCGCCACTAAGCTACGCTGGATTCTGGATAACATACCCGATGGTCAACGTCGTGCCCAGCAGGGCGATCTTTTATTCGGAACGGTAGATAGCTGGCTCGTCTGGAATCTCACCAGTGGCGTCGTCCATATCACCGACTACAGCAACGCCTCCCGTACTATGTTGTTCAATATTCATACCCTGCAATGGGACAAGGAACTACTGGCTCAATTAGACATACCGGAGGCAGTCCTGCCCAAGGCTGTGCCGTCGAGCCAGGTTTATGGTGAGACTACCCCCGGCCTGCTGGGTGATGCGCGAGTGCCTATAGCCGGCATAGCCGGCGACCAGCAGGCAGCCCTTTTCGGCCAGGCGTGTTACGAGGCAGGCATGGCTAAGAACACCTACGGTACAGGTTCATTCATTCTGCTCAATACCGGTGACAAGCCGATTCCGTCTGAGAAAGGACTGGTTACAACGGTGGCCTGGGGTCTTGGGGGCAAGGTAATTTATGCTATGGAAGGTAGTATCTTTATCACCGGCGCTGCTGTTCAGTGGTTACGTGACGGTTTACGCCTGATAAAGACCGCTGCCGATAGTGAGCCGCTTGCCCGCTCAGTGCCTGATAATGGCGGAGTTTACTTTGTTCCTGCCTTTGTGGGACTGGGTGCTCCTTACTGGGATATGTATGCCCGGGGCGCCATCGTTGGACTTACTCGAGGCGCCACCAGCGGGCATCTGGCGAGGGCTACGCTGGAGGCTATCGCCTATCAGGTCCGGGATGTAGCAGACGCTATGGGTGCCGAAGCCGGTCTCAAAGTACCGCTGCTCCGGGTGGATGGCGGCGGCACGGCCAATTCATTACTGATGCAGTTTCAGGCTGATATACTGGGTATACCCATTCAGCTGGCAGCCATAGCCGAGACAACGTCTCTAGGCGCTGCCTACCTGGCGGGCCTGGCCGTCGGTCTATGGCGGGATACAGTTCAGCTTGCGCGAATGTGGCGTGCGGCTGAGACCTATGAACCGAAGATGTCTGTTGACCAGCGTGAATCCCTTTATGCCGGCTGGAAACGCGCGGTGGAACGTGCCCGCGGCTGGGTCGAAAGCTAAGGAAGGCATAAGGGTAGCCCGGAGCATCTGCTCCGGCGTGAGGATAGCCAATCTCGATATAGGAGGAGTCAAGGCATGAAAAGAGATTTCGATGCCATCGCCGGAGAAAAGTTCGACCTGATTGTGGTGGGTGGCGGCATTATCGGCACCGGTATTGCCCGGGATGCGTCTCTCCGCGGTATAAAGACTTTGCTCATCGAGAAGGAAGACTTCGGCTATGGCACCACATCTCGTTCCTCACGCTTGATTCACGGTGGATTGCGCTATCTGCGAATGCTTGAGTTTCACCTCGTGCGCCAGGATCTTCTGGAGCGAGAAGTGCTATTGAAAATTGCACCGCACCTGGTACATCCTTTCCCTTTTATCATACCTATAACCAGCCTTTATTACGAGATAGCTCTAAGCACAGGCGTGCGAATGTACGATGTGATGGCGTCAGGTAAGTCTATGCCATCACACCAGCATCTTTCACGGCGTGAAGTGCTGGAGATGGAGCCGGAACTTGATGAGTTGAAAGGCCTGAAAGGTGCTTTACTCTATTACGATTGCCAGGCGCCGTTTACGGAGCGTCTCGGCATAGAGAATGTGCTTAGCGCCGCAGAAAATGGTGCCACTATTATAAACCATGCTCAACTTACCGGATTTCTGAGGGATGGTAATGACGTCTGCGGTATAGAATTGCTGGACTGCCTGTCAGGAGAAACCTATAAGGTTAAAGCACGGCTGGTGGTCAACGCTGCCGGACATTGGGTAGACTGTGTCAGGGATTTGCTCCGCGGCGGCCCGGCCAGCACGGTGCGCCGGACCAAGGGTATACATTTGGTAACCCCAAGGTTAACACAAAAAGCTCTGGTTCTCTTTTCTCCCGTAGATGGTCGTCTCTACTTTGTCATGCCGTGGCTGGATTACACTCTGATAGGTACCACAGATACAGACTATTCCGGAGACCTTGATGCAGTTTGTGCCGAAGAAGCTGACGTGGCCTACATGCTGGCTGGAATCCGTGAAGTCTTCCCTAAGTTGCGCAAAGACGACATAATTTACACTATGGCCGGGTTGCGTTCCCTGGCTCACATTGGTGGTGAAAGAGCATCGAATATTACTCGCGAGCACAAGGTGCTCGACCACAAAAAGAGGGACGGCATAGATGGTTTAATATCGGTACTGGGAGGCAAAATAACCGCCTACCGTGCCGTAGCTAAAGATGCGGTGGATATTGTTTGCCGCAAGCTCGGAGTGAAGGCAACCTGCACCACAGATGAAGTGCCTCTGCCCGGGGCACCTGCAGTGTCGCAGGAGAAGATGGCTCATGCGGCTCGGGAAAGCAGTCTGCCTTTAAACACGGTAAGGCATCTGGCCGCTCTTTACGGTTCCCGCTTTTCGCAGGTTCTGGATTTGGTCCAGCATGACAAACGAGGCGGGCAGCGCCTATGTCCCCACTGCCCCGACCTCCTAGCTCAGGTGCAGCACAGTGTGAAGGAAGAAAACGCTTTTACCGTGGCTGATTTCCTGCTCAGGCGGAGTGCCGTAGGGCTTATGTCATGCCAGGGTCTGGACGCTGTCGAGATAGTGGCGCAGGAGATGGGGCGTCTTTTGAAGTGGAGTCAGGCTGAACGGCGACGGCAGGTTGAGGCTTACCGCGCCCAGGCAGCTCTGTGCCGGCATTTCAGGACCGGCTCAGGTAAACCATTAAAGAAGACTAAAAAGGTTTGACACCCCAGGCCTGCTGTGCTAACTTTTAGGTCGAGGCAGCGTAGCTCAGTGGCAGAGCAGGGGACTCATAAGCCCTTGGTCACTGGTTCAAATCCAGTCGCTGCCACCACCATGTATAAATCCGCCTCTGTAGACCAAGGGACTGGTCAAAATCCGCAGACTTATACACTATGGCTTAAGAATGGTGAAGATAGCCTAATGCTTCAAAGACTATTGGGACATACGACATTGATGATGACTAATAGGTATTGCCAGGCGGTTGGATGCTATGATGCTGTAGAGGCACATAAGAAGTTTAGTCCAGTGGATAATATTAGGTAGGATTACATCCTCTTCTGATACCTTTAACCAACCAACTTCATTTCTCTATCTAATCCTCTTGATGGTGAGAACTATGCTTCCGATTGCACCTACTAGAAAACCTATTGGGCAGACAATGATTGCAATGATAAAGAAGACAGGCTCTTCCGTGTTAAGCAGAGCACTAACCGCATTGTGCAAGATGCCAAAAACAGGCAGTCCTACGGCGGAAGCTCCAGTTAATAGTAAGAACTTCTTGAGCATTCCGCCCACTCTTGCTTTTACGGTCAAGATTATCAATGTCACCCCGAGGCCAAGGAGGACAAGCCCAACGGCGAGAACGGCGAGAAGGACAAAACGCTCAAGTAATTGTCCGAGTGGAGGAAACCTCGTACCGACTAGCGTACCGACTATTATGATAGGAACCCCAACCAACGCCCAGAATACTGACCAGATTAATTTTCCTTTCACTTCCTCTTTCCTCCTCGCCCTCTAATTTTACTTTTCTGGCACAATTGTAACACTTGATATGATGCAGTGGAAGCACGTAAGAAGTTTAGTCCAGTGGATAGGTTGGTGAGGTAGGAGGCTTGGATGCGGTGGAGGCGCATAAGAGATATATTCTGGTGGATGATTTCAAGTCTGGTTAAATACAACGTTTTTATTTTTTGGGAAACAGTACTGCCACTGCCAAATAGGGAATGTAATATAGAAAGTGGTACAATTATTGGGGCCAGGCCATACTGAAACGGAAAGGGAAGGCATAGTATGGAACACGAAGAACACGGAGAAAGAGCGGTACATAGGTGGCGACCCAGGGATGGCTTCACTCCAAGCTATGAGGCCTCACACGAGGTTTGCATTACCAAAGACTTAGGACCAGAAAGGGAGGGAGACCTGATAGCTTTCATCAACAAACACATCACCGAGTTTAAAGGGAAGACCGAGGATAAGCATGGCATCCCGCTAATGCTCTTTGAGAGGCAGCAAGATGCTCACAAGTTTGCTAACGAGCTCAGTGCGAGACTTAATATAAGAAAAGAACACATAACAGTTAAGGCGCGGAAATATACACGCTAACATAAGATAAGCTTGATGCTTTCACAGAACAGATAATCGATATAGTAAATTGAATCTGGCTAGTCTCCTATTGCTTTTTTGATATTTCTTTTAGCCTTGCCGTACTGTTCCTGCACTTTTCCGGCTGCCTGCTCCCCCTTACCTCTGATTTCCTGTGATTTATTGCCGGTTAATTTACCGGACTCTTCCCTGACTTTGCCCTTGATCTGGTTCCATTTTCCTTTAGTTATATTATCAGCCATGGATACCACCTCCTATAATTACTATTAAATAAATACTAGCAGAGTGAACATATAGAAGTAATATAATCGAGGCACGATATGTTAAATAGTTATGATATTGGTATCGTCACCGGTGGATAGGTTGGTGAGGTAAGGTAACGGAGGTAATTGGAATAGGCCTATTTGTGCACCAAATGCGAAATTCTGGGCATTAGGATAATGGTACGCCCGAATATGAAAAGGGAAAACCCTCTTGTTTTTTACGGATAAATAAAGCTTAAAATAGCCCAAGCACACTCCGCAGTAGCCAGATGATAAGGAGAATAGCTCCAATAATCAAGGCTATATGGATCAGCCAACCTAAACTGCGGAAGAAGATAAAACCCAGCAGCCACAAAACCAGGATAATAATACCGATAACTAACAAGATACTCATAATTACCTCCTTTTTAACCCGTCAGGTTTTAGATTTCAGCTAGGCTTCTGCAACGTCCAATAAAGAAGCTGGTTTACCATCCACGAAGTATTTTACGCCCTTCTTAGTTGATTTGTTCGCCACTGTCATAACCCTCGTTCAGTTATGTTGAGACTGAAGTTGGTCATAAATTGTCACCACTTTAAACTAACCGAATGCGCCTGTCAAGACCGGAACATTTTTTTACTTGTGCAGTTGGCCTCCCCCATACTTGTAAACTCAAATGAATTATACATCTGCATACTTCAGAATGGAATGCTAACAAAGAGGATGCAACAGAGGGTAGGGTCAGGTTAAAGCCGGTCCGGTAGATAACGGATTCAAATGAGCGAGGAACGATTAGCTCTCTGCTGTAGTTGCATCTGAGCGGTTGGATTCCGGATTAACCTGATTCACTGGGATTTGACTACCAAATAAGGGGAATAAGCCTGTATTTTACTTTCTTTTTGTAATCGGAGTATCCCTGTAATTCTTTGACTAACATCCTTTCTTCTCCGATTATCCTTGCTATCAGAAGAAAGGAAATCAGTACACCGGTTAGAACGCCATATATAGAACCGAGTAATAATGGTGTTCCGATGAACAGCAATATCCCTCCAAGATACATGGGATGCCTTACAAATCCATAAACTCCCGTTGAGACTACCTGTTGTTTTCGCTCCGCCTGTATTCTGACTAAAGGCGATACGAAGGTATTATCGGCATACGACCGATAAAAGAGAAAGGAAGATAGTAATAATCCAATTCCTCCGATAATTTTTAACCACAATGGGAAGTTCGCACTCCATCCATACTTTTTTGCATCAAGCGGCATTATGACAATCCAGAGTATAAATCCCAGGACTAGCCCATATACAACATATCTATCCCATCCTCTTTGATTGGCAGTTCCCGGTTGTCTATACCTTTCGGCAAGCAATGCGGGGTCATTACGATACAAGTAGATAATGGTCGTTGCACACAATGCAATAAACCAGATATTAAAAATCCAGCCTTCAATCCAGAGCCAATCTCCTGAGAGAAAAAGAATTAATGCTGGGAATATCAGAATGTAAATAGCTGTAAGGATCATCCTGCCAGCCGTCAATTTGTTCTTTTCAGTTGCCATTATGAAACCCAAGTCAAGCACCTTTTTGTAGATACTCAATAATTTTCGGCTAATAGCTCATAAAATGCCTGAGGATGCTTGCATGCCGGGCATTCTTTGGGTGCTTCGGTACCCTCAAAGACGTAACCGCAGTTGGTACAGTGCCATTTCACAACAGATTTTTTCTTGAAAACCTGGCTATTGATAATGTTATTAACCAGTTTTCTGTATCGTGATTCATGAAACTTCTCAACTTCAGCGATTTGCTTGAAAGAATTAGCAATCTGTGGGAAGCCCTCATCTCTAGCGATCTTGGCAAAATTTGCGTAGATTGTGGTCCATTCCATATTTTCTCCGGCGGCTGCGGCTTCCAGGTTTGATTTTGTATCCTTAATGATACCGGCTGGATAACCTGCGGTTATTTCCGTATCGCCGCCTTCTAGATATTGAAAAAATATCTTGGCATGTTCCTTTTCATTTTCAGATGTCTCTATAAATATATTCGCGATTTGCTGAAATCCCTCTTTTCTGGCTTCACTGGCAAAATAAGTGTACCTGTTTCTGGCCTGAGATTCGCCGGCAAAAGCGGTGAGTAGATTCTTTTCTGTTTTAGTACCTTTGATTGATTTATCCATTAAGTAATCCTCCTATTTTTATAATTCTCACTGTGACCGCATCAATTTATTGTATCACTCTTTGAGAACAGGTTGTAGCAAACCGACGTAGCCGAGCTCATTGATACTGTAATTAGAATCTTGTTATACTGATGCCGTTGATCATAATGTTGGTTGAAATGAAAAAAGCGGTTTTGGTCTGGGTTACGGTTATCGCTATGATTCTGCTTAGCGGTTGTGTTTCGCCCTCTGCGCCTTCTCCGACGGAGCCGCCAACGTCTTCTACACCGGGCACGGAATCTAAAATTTCTCTCCCTGAGCCAATACTCACCGGAAAATCTGTGGAGATTTGCTTAAACAGTAGATATTCATATCATAATCCCACTGGTACTGCCAGCGACCAGCAGCTCAGTAATGTTCTGTGGGCTGCCGGCAAGGCTCCAATAACCGGGTCTTTCAGGGATATCTATGTGGCTACACCGAGCGCGACATATCTGTATGACCCGAGTCATAACACACTTAACTGGTATTCAAATGGTGTGGCGGACAGAGGTGCTTTTGTACTGAGTTATGAGAGAGAGCTTGCTTTTGACGCCGGCCTATCGTATATGCCGGCAATACTGGCCTCTGTTTCTCTATGGGGCAGCACTGAGTCGTCAGTTTCCAGTTGCCCCATGAGGTCGAACTTATATTTTGGAGTACAGGATGTTAGAGGACTAACCTCCGAACTGGTAGCACATTCTTCGTTACCGGAGGGTGATGACGGCTGGCTACCGGACCCCAAAACTACAGGTGACGATGCAATTGAAACAGTACTGGCTAATCTGAAATATACCAGCAATTTTAATCAAACAAATTTAACCATCCAGCAAATTTCACAGATTCTATGGGCAGGATATGGCTGCACCCCTCATGCAATCTCGAATGACAAGATGGGCTTAACAGTTCCTTCAGCCATGGCCAAATATTATTTAACCGGAACCATATATTTGGTAAATGAAAATGGAGTCTACCGTTATCACAATAGAAATCCCAGCACGGACCTGGCCACCCGGGACCACAGAATCGAACGGATAAATCCCGGTGATGTTAGAAATAGCCTTCGGTCTGCTGTAAGCGGTCTGAGTCAGGCGCCATGCTATGTTATACTTTGTCTTGATTCTTCTGATGCGGGGCAGGAGTTCGCCCAGTTAGAAGCAGGTTTCGTGGCCGGTAATATGCTTATTCAAGCATCGGCAATCGATTTAGGATGTTATTTCAAGACCAAACTAACTTCTGGTGAGCAAGAAGCCATTCAAAATGCTACAAGCATACCGTCATCACATATCCCCCAGGTGGTCATCAGCATAGGCAACACACCACCTTAGCCATCTTTTCGGCCAATTCTATTTTCCGTTTGACAACTCGTTGCAATCGACGTATTCTACAAAGCAGACAATAATTCAGGGAGTAGATAGATGAAAAAGCTGACCATTATTTTTCCCATACTTATTATAACTTCGCTTCTGTTGGCGACGTCGTGCGTCACCAGACAGGTCCCGGTGGTCGAGACTTACTACGAAACTGAATACAAAACTGAGTACCGGACTGAGACCTATACTGAGACGGTGAATACGGTGATAAGCTCTAAGGAGGGTGCGTCGTATCTGAATCTACAGACGAAATGGTACACCGACGTGATTATCCCCGGATTCGAAGGCTCAGGCGGCACCTATTACTATGACTACCTGATTGAATCATCCCATTCTAAAAACCAGGTAGAAATTAATATGTCACAAGGTGCACAGCAGCAAAGCGGAGTGGTGAGAGTCTACGACCTTTCCAGCACAGGCCCGATTCCGCCACGGCCAACACCGTTCAAGAAGATCTGGATACAGCCTTCCGAGCTGGACTGGTTAAGCAACCTCTCTACCACGCTCAGCACAGCACGATTGCTCGGTGAGGTGCAGCTGGGTTCCGGAATGGGCAACCAGATTGTATTTGACGCTAATGGGGTAACGGAATTTGGTATATTAGCCACCACCTGGGATGCTTATGCCATAAGAAGCGTTCGACTGGTTTGGACGGATGAAGTAATCGGACCAAAAATAGTCACCAGTGAAAAGCAAGTACCATATCAGGCACCCTACCAGGCTGAAAAACAGCGGACAGTCTATAAAACAGAAACAGTTCCATTTTGGGATGCTATTTTCGGCAGGTAGACACTGGCAGCCGAAGTGATTTGCTAGCGGAACTCGTCAGCTATCGCAATTTGGAAAGCAGCTAATTCACCTAATCTTTTTGCCACCCTAGGAGATATCCAATTAGAAGGTTTCCAAGACCCTTGATGACTTGGTGATAGGACTACATAGTAACCATCATCACTTGTTATCCCCATCCTGCAGCCATTGCCCAGGTCAACTATCTCCTTTGGTTGCCATATTGCTGTTTGTTCGTATTCGATATTATTCAAAATAGTCTCCTTTATTTGGTTCAGTATTCAGTTTATCATTGATATGTAATAAAGGGAATAATGATTAAGTATTGTTTTTAGGTATCTGGTAGTACTACAATATCTCATAGTACTATATGATTATCTAGGCTGGGAGTCTCTCATCTTTCCCAGAGAGTTCTGTGACATATATTATAGGTGAGGTGTTATAATAATCCCGGGGTGAGTCCATGAAAAGCAGAATAATACCGCTATTTAAGGAGTCATTAAGGGAGTTCGGCACTGATAACGGCACTCTCCTGGCAGCTTCGATTTCATTCAATTTGCTTTTATCGCTGTTTCCGCTGGCTCTGGCGGTAGTATATATAGCGGGTTCTTTTACCGAATCGCCGTATACGCAGGAGCAGATTATTCGAGGCATCGGCTATCTGCTGCCTGTATCCCGGCAGCTGATTGCCAGTACCATAACTAATGTTGCAGCAGCCCGCGGTGCCATCGGCGTGGTGGCGTTTATCGGACTGATATGGGGCGGTTTCTCCTTTTTCAATTCCATAAGAGCCTCGTTGAACACAGCCTGGGGCATACGCAAACCTCAACACATTCTGAAGGGCCAGCTAATTAACCTGATAATGATGATTGGCGCCGCCATTCTTCTGTTTTTAT
>JBAVQV010000037.1:0-15707 GCA_049694415.1 Dehalococcoidia bacterium | reverse complement strand
GTAGTATCCGAAAGGATATGTGGGTTCAAATCCCACCTTCGGCACATGCGCCTGTAGCTCAGCGGATAGAGCGCAGCCCTGCGGAGGCTGAGGTCGTGGGTTCAAATCTCACCAGGCGTACCATTTTGGGCGATTAGCTCAGCGGTTAGAGCACCTGCTTTACACGCAGGGGGTCAGTGGTTCAAATCCACTATCGCCCACCATTTACGATGGCAATTCCCCATGGTAAAAGAAAGACTTTTACATACAAAAAGGATTCGTAAAATACGAATTCACTTCGGATGGAGAGGTGACTACTACTTATTTTGTTGGATTGAATTTCTGCAAGATGGTTCATTTTCGCTAGGTTTTCTTTCCAAAATATTTAAATTTACAGAATACGGTAGTGCAATAGCTCGTTCCGGGCACTTCACAGAGCATGCAAAAATAATGACAAGCGGTAATATAGATATAAAAAATGCAGAAAGCCCTCATATTACTTTCCACCCGCCGAAGGTTGGGCAAAAAACGGGCATTGTTCACGTGACTGCTAAGAATGGGGTAATTGATGACTTTCAACTAGATTGGTTTCCAGTGAATAAGATTCAGCCACTACTGTATATTTTTACTGGAGACATTTCAGCACTAGATAAAACCACGAAAAAAATACCTCGATATCAGATAGTCTTAGTTCCCTCAAATCTACATTGTTTGCGAATGGAATTGATTATATATCCTAGGTCGCCGAAATATCCCAAACCAGCGACCATCATTCACGTCCCTAAAGCCATAGGCAATATTCACGGAGGCTGCCCTTATTATATGGTTAGTTGCCATTTTTATGGAAATGACCTAACAGCGCCGGCTTTTTATCTGGCGAGTGACTTATAGCTATCCCACTTCACGGATTCTCGTAAGTGTACGCTGGAATAACGTTGTTTAGAAGTTCGTCGTTGAACTGAGCAAGCGGTGACGGATACCTATAAAGAATTGGTGGCACAGTTAAACGTTTCAAAATGTAATAGTTTTTCAAGGTTCTTCAGGCTTAATTTATAACTATTTAATGAAAAACTGTATATAATTTTTACCAAACACATAAGGAGGTTAATCATGTTAGGTTGGGTTCAGTATTTAGTATATATTTTGTCTTTCTTCTTCCCACCGTTTGGCTTCGTCACATTCTGGGTCTTTTCCGGCAGAGAGGAAGAACTAAGGATGGTGGGTAAATGGTCCGTGCTGGCTGCCTTTATCGGCGTGATTGTCTGGTGTCTGGTTGCCGCTTTTGGTTTGGCGCCGCATCGTTTCCTATGGCCCGGCATGGGCATGTGGAAATAACCGCTAGTAAAGTCTGACTACATTTAAAAACTAAGTGAAGCTGGCGGAGTTGAATATTTTTGACTCTCGCTTCACAGCTGCGCCTATTTAGCTGGCGGAGAAATTAATTGGTGATGATTAATTTCGTTAGCTTGCCTTGACGCTGCGTAATCTGAAGCCGAGAATGATGAGCAGTATACCGGCCAGTACAGCGTAAGCTCCAATTACCCATATGATAACCAGCGCTCCGATTATCGGACGTGCCAGCAACAGGAATCCGAGAATTAAAGAAAGGATACCGCTGATAGCGAACATCCATCTGATAGCGGTGTTCTGGTTTGCCCTGAAAGCAAAGACCAGTTCCATCACTCCGGTGACTAGCGCCCAGGCGGCTATAAGCAGGACTAAGGCTATCTCGGTAATTGGCGGCCAGAAAAAGGTAATGAGACCGACGATTATGCCGGCGATGCCCCGGATGAATAACCAGGTACGCCTTCCGGCTCCGGCTTTGTAGTTAACGGCAGCCACCAGGGTGAAGATGCCGTCTACAAAAACGTAGGCGCCGAAGATAATGGCAAGGATGAATAGACTAACTCCAGGCCAGGCGAGGACCATAATGCCGAATATCAAGGCTATGAGCCCTCGCAAGGCTATCTGCCACCAGTGTTTTTCATTAAACCACGACATTGGATTAGCAGTCGCGCTCATGATATCACCTCCCTGAGTAAGAGATTGTATTGGCTTGGGGAGCAGGTGTCAATGGCGCACAGTAGCTATAAAGATTTAATTTATCAGCTTATACTTAATCGATTTTTCTAAGCTCTCGTCTTAGTATCTTGCCCACAGCGCTCTTGGGCAATGAGTCCATAAGCCGGATAGATTTGGGCCTCTTATAAGTGGGCAAGTGCTGCTTACAGAAGTCTATTAGCTCCGCTTCACAGGCCGCACCTGCGGTCTTGAGGACGACAAAGGCTTTTACCTCTTCGCCGTAGACCGGGTCGGGTATACCGATGACTCCGGCTTCCAGTACCTGTGGATGCCTGTGAAGTACGTCCTCTACTTCTTTGGGATAAACGTTTTCACCGCCGCGGATGATAAGGTCCTTCTTTCGCTCGGTGAGATATATGTAGTCGTCCTCATCGGTATAGCCGATATCACCGGTGTGGAGCCAGTCGTTCCTAAGCACGGCTGCAGTTTCCTCGGGTTTGTTCCAGTAACCCTTCATGACTCCGGGGCCTTTGATAACTATCTCACCTAATTCGCCGGGCGGTAGCTCCTTATCGTTCTGGTCGAATATCTTTATGGTATTGCATTTCTGATAACATTTGCCGATAGAGCCGTACTTGGGCGGCCGTTTTCCGGCTACATTACCGCAGTTGACGGTGGTGGCTTCGGTCAGCCCGTAACCTTCCCAGATATCGACGCCGTATCTCTCTTGCCAACGGCGAGCTACCTCCAGCGGCATAGGTGCCGAGCCGCAGATGCAGGTCTGCAAGGAGCTCAAATCGTATTTCCCGGCATCGGGATAGTTGAGCATCTGGATGTACATAGTGGGCACACCGCGAAATTCGGTGACCTTGAATTGCTCAATGCTTTTCATCGCCTCTTCGGCATCCCACCGTCCCAGCACGATTAGCTTTCCGCCCGTGAGGAACTCAAGATTCACAGCAAATATACCGTAACCGTGGAACAGTGGAAGAGTAATTAATGAGACGCGATTTCGGTTGACACCAAAAACCTCCACCTCTTTCTTAACCATTTTGCCAAGTCTGGCATCTGGCTGACGAATTGTCCCTTTCACAGCTACACCTCTGGTATCCAGCAATACCAGTTCGTAGTATCCTGAAACGTGCGTGTACCAGTTGTAATGCGTCAGCATCACTCCCTTTGGTCTGCCTGTGGTACCGGCGGTGTAGAGTATTACGGCCACATCGTCGTTGTCAGTTTCCTCCATTACCAGCTCATCCGAAGCCCGCTTGGTGATTTTGTCATAGGATATGGCATCCTGCGGTATTTTGTCACCGATCAAGATTACGTTCTTCAGCGAGGGAGCTTGGCGGCGAGCCTCTCTTATCCTGTCGACGCCATCCAGGCTACTGATTAAGGCTTTCATACCGGCATCCTGATAGATATAGGCGAGTTCGTCGGCGCGCAGCGCCGGGTTCACCGGCACCAATGTGGCGCCGATTTTAAAAGAAGCGAAAAATGCCTGTATTAGCTGCGGGCAGTTGAGCAGTTGAACACCTACCCGGTCCCCTTTCTTAATACCCAGGCTTTTCAGGGCATTGCCTAACCGGTTGGCCATGCGGTTCATGTCAACATTGGTGTGCCACTGCCCATCGAAGTAGACAAATTCATATTCGCCGAACCTTGCCACATTATCTTCCATCAGCCTTGCCAGATTCATTGTTCACCTCTATCCGTGTCTAGTGCTAATTTTATCAGAGCCTTGCCGTGATAAGCCACAATAGGAAAACTATCGATATGGCAAGGTAAGTATTGGAGCAATGTAGAGGTACGGGAACGGAGTTGTTTTAGCTTTTGACCGCGGCTTTTTCTCTGCCTACCAGTTTCATGGCGTCGGTGGGGCACACGTAGCGGCAAATACCGCAGCCGATACATCGGTTGAAATCGCGCACCACCAAATCACCATCCATTTTCAAGGCTTCCATCCAGCACCGGGCGATGCAAGCGCCGCAGCCGCTGCAGGCGTCGTTGTCTACGGTGATAACCCAGTTGGCGATAACGGTCTGACTGGGCACCGGGGCGCGCTTGGCTCCCCTAAGTATGAGGCAGTGACAACCACAGCAGTTGCACAGCAGGTCGATGTATCTGTCCTGGCTGTTGGCATAATTATGGACGAGGCCAGCTTTCTCCGCTTCGTCAATTCTCTGTCGGGCCTCCTCTTTGGAAAGCATACGAACGAAGCCGTGACTTTGGGCGAACTGTGCCGACGGGCCGAAAATCATGCACAGGTTATCTTTTGGTTTGTCACAGGGCCTGTCCAGCAGGTCGCCCTGATGGCGGCAAACGCAGGTTCCGGCGGCGATGTACTCGGTTTTATCAATCAGTTTCATCACCTCGTCATAAGGCAAGACTGTGGACAGGTCATGGATTTCCTCTTCCACGGAGATTTTTCTGACCGGAGCCGTATCGGCGGCGACAGGTGGTGGAGCGATGGTCAGCATTATATTTTTCAACGCCTTGGCATAGCTTTTAAAAAGTTGCGCCAAACGTTTGGTGCGTTCGTCCACCCGGCCATGCATGAACTGCAATTCGATGATGCCCGGAACCAGGGGCATCAGTTCATACAATCTCCTGCCATGGCTTTCTTTGACCCGCACCAGGCCTTTATCCGCCATTTCATCTAGCTGCTTTCTCAGCTTAGCGGCGTCAGACACTTTCATCTTAGTCGCCAGTTCCTCAGCCGTCACTGGATTGAGGGGTATGTTTGAGGCAATCGCCGCCTGCTCCGGTGTAAAAAGCTCTTCAGCCAGAGTGTAGAACTCATCACAAGGTACGGAGGGATATGTCATGCTGCGGGCATTAAGCGCATCAGCTAGTTTGTTATAGACCTCTTGTGTCATAGTACCTTTCCTCTTTTAGTATTTAGTATTCATATAGTTGGTGCACATTTTCGTCTGCATTATATAGCCAGGATAACAGGTCAGTCAAAGAAGTATGCTACAGGAGATGCCCTGCTAACTATCAAGGGCATTGCAAAATTCGATTGATTCGTTTATATTGACTTCGCTTAATAGTAAATCTGTTACCAATTTCTTGTCTGGCAGATAGCTTTTTCATGAATCCGGCTAATCATTCGGAAAAGAGTTCCCATCAGTGGCTCATTCTGCTTCTAATTTCGCTAGCCTCGTTTATGGGAGCTCTGGATACGACTATTGTTAATATCTCGCTGCCTTCAATTTCAAAATATTTTCAGTCTGACGTGGCGACTGTTTCCTGGGTGGCAATAGCCTACCTGCTCATTCTCTCCAGCACACTTATCACCTTCGGCAGGGTTGCCGATATTCGTGGTTACAAGAAAATATATGTCGCCGGCTTTGCTATCTTTACTATCGGATCGCTGTCGTGCGGATTATCTTCAACGATATATCTGCTCATCGGTTTCCGTGTACTTCAGGGGGCGGGAGCTGCCCTGCTGCAGGCAATCGGTGGCGCCATGGTGGTTAGATACCTGCCGGAAAAAATCCGCGGCACTGCCTTCGGCATACTTACCACCTCCGCTGCAGTCGGCCTGGCCGCGGGCACACCGCTCGGTGGTTTTCTGTCCCAGTTCTATACCTGGCACTGGATATTCTTCGTAAATATACCTGTGGGTATACTGGCTATCATATTGGCTTTCGCCATATTGCCCCGGGACAGCGGTGAACTGGTGAAGGGGCGATTTGACCTGCCGGGAGCTAGCCTGCTTCTGGTAGCTCTGGTCAGTTTTATATTCTTCTTGAATATGGGAACCAATATTGGGTGGCTGTCCTGGGTGATACTGGTAAGCATCGCTGTCTCGGTGACGGCGTGGGCTGGTTTCATTATTATCGAAAGAAGGGCTAAATGGCCTTTAATCAACCTCGGCTTTTTCCGGGACAGGAATTTTGCCATGGCGGTTGTGGTGGCACTACTTATTCTTCTTATGGGGCAGGGTTCGTGGTACGCCTTTCCTTTCTATCTGGAGCTGGAAAAGGGGTTTGCGGCCAATATCGCCGGTCTTATACTGCTGGTGCCTACGCTGCTCATGATGGTATGCGGACCGATAGCGGGATTCCTTTCCGACCGGATTGGCCCTCGCCGCATTTGTATATTAGGGTCTGCGGTTCTTATCGCGGCATTTGTCATATTTGCTGTCATGGGCACCAGGACGGAACTTCAATACATAATTATTGCCCTGGCCATTGAGGGAGTTGGAATCGGGCTGGTTATGCCGGCAAATTTCAACCTCATCATGCGCATGAGCACCAGGGGAGATGAGGGTGTGATTAACAGCCTGGTGAGCACAGTAAGGAACGTAGGAGCGGTGATGGGCATTGCCGTTTTTACACTTATCTTTCTTTCGGTGATTGCCAGTCAGGGCATTTCCCCGGCGAATATCGCCGCTCATTCATTGCCACCCAAAGCTTTCGTCTTCGGGTTCCATGCCATATTCCTTTTCGGTGCCGCATTAGGTGGTGTGCTTCTGGTCCTTAACCTGGCTTTGCGTGACAAAAAGAAAGCACCTAATAATAAATAGACCAACGCAAAAATCCCCCTTAATCCCCCTTTTCCTAAGGGGATTAAAATGTTATTGTTATCGCGAGCCATTCGGCTTTTCGTGCCACTTTGGGCCCTTTCTCCGCTCATTCTGAGCTTGCCGAAGAATCTACCATATCTCAGGGTATACTCCGCGTGGAAATACCATAATTTCCTCCCACCACCGAGATTCTTCGGTTGCTCCGCTCCCTCAGAATGACGGGTGGGGGGACCGAGATCGCCACGTCGCCCTTCCATGGAAAGGCTCCTCGCGATGACAAAATAGGCTGATTCTCAAAATGATGGAAACAGGTGGTGTCACCAATGTATTGGTCGAGCCCGGAAACTTGTAATTGCCCCCTTTTGTAAATACAATTATGTGGGTGAAAATCCGGCCTGTACTATTTTTAATGAACATAGCTAACTTATAAGAAACAATGACTAATGTGAAAGGGTCTATCGAAATTTCGCAAGAGCTGTGCAAGGGCTGCGAACTATGTGTCTCTTTCTGCCCTAAGCTACTGATTTCTACCTCTAATAAATTGAATGCCAGCGGTTACTTGCCGGCCGTCTTCAATGATAATGGCGAATGTACCGGGTGTGCTATTTGTGCCCTGGTCTGCCCCGAAGTGGCCATAGAGGTGTATCGTGGCTAGAGTTCTCATGACCGGAAATGCTGCCATTGGAGAGGCGGCCATCAGAGCCGGCTGCCAGTGTTACTTCGGATATCCCATTACACCTCAGAATGAGCTGATCGAATATATGGCGGCTAACCTGAGCCGAAGGAAGGGCTGCTCTTTTATTCAGGCAGAAAGTGAGATTGCGGCCATAAATATGGTCTACGGAGCCAGCCTGGTTGGTGCCAGAGCTATGACCTCATCGTCCAGCCCCGGCATCAGTTTGAAGCAGGAAGGAATTTCCTATTTAGCCGCCTGTGAGCTTCCGGCAGTCATCGTCAATATGTCCCGCGGTGGTCCCGGGTTGGGCAGCATAGTGGCCGCTCAGTCGGACTATTTCCAGGCTACCAGAGGCGGAGGCCACGGAGATTACAGGACCATCGTTTTAGCGCCTTCTTCAGTGCAGGAGCTGGCAGACCTGACGCATAAAGCCTTTGACCTCAGCGATAAATACAAGATTCCGGTCATCATTCTGGGCGACGGCGTCCTGGGCCAGATGATGGAGCCGGTGGAATTCAAATATGAGGCCCCGGAGCAACTACCAATCAGGAGTGATGCGTTGAGGGGAGCCAAGGGACGGCCTAGCAAGTTCATAAAGACTTTTACTTCAAATCCCGCCGAACTGGAGGAAATCAACTGGAGCTTATTCCGCAGATACGAGCTAATCAAAAGAGAAGAGACGGCGTACGAGATGTTCTTAACCGATGATGCTGAACTGATAGTTGTTGCTTTCGGCATAGCGGCTCGAATCGCTAAAGGAGCTATCAGAACCGTGCGGGCATCAGGTTTAAAGGTGGGATTACTGAGGCCGATTACACTCTGGCCATTTCCAAGTGAAGCGGTAAAGGAATTAGCCAAAAGAGTAAAGTACTATCTCGTCTTTGAGATGAACATGGGACAGATGATAGAAGATGTGCAGCTGGCGCTGGAGGGGCAGGGTGAGGTCTCATTCTATGGCAGGCCGGGAGGTGTAATCCCTACGCCAAGCGAGGTTTCCAGAGTAATTTCTCGCCTTTACTATCAGAAAGGCTTAAAGTAATCGCCATGAAAAAAATATATTCCCGACCAAAGACATTAAAGAAAACCGTTTTTCACTATTGCCCGGGGTGCGGTCATTCTATTATCCACCGGCTTATCTGTGAAGTGATTGATGAAATGGATCTTCAGGACAAGACCATCGGCATCCCGCCTCCGGGATGTGCCGTCTTTGCTTACTACTATTTTGACGTCGACATGGCAGAATCGGCACACGGCAGAGGGGCAGCTGTGGCTACAGGAATCAAACGGGCTTTTCCTGAGGCAATAGTTTTTACTTATCAGGGCGACGGCGACCTGGCGGCTATAGGTACCGCCGAGACTATACATGCTGCCAACAGGGGGGAAAATATAACCACCGTTTTCGTTAACAACGCTGTCTATGGGATGACCGGCGGACAGATGGCGCCAACTACTCTTTCCGGTCAGAAGACTACTACCACCCCTTACGGGCGAGAGGATAAACTGGAAGGATATCCGCTGAAGATGAGCGACATCATAGCCCTGGTCAAGGGTGCGGTATATGTGGAACGCTGCGCGGTAAATTCGCCGGCCAATATCAGGAAAACGAAGAAGGCGATCCGTAAGGCTTTCCAGACGCAAATTGACGGTCTCGGTTTCTCTCTGGTGGAAATACTCTCTCCCTGCCCCACCAATTGGAGGATGAGCCCTTTCGAGGCATGGCAGTGGATTGATAACGTGATGACAAAGGAATTCCCTCTGGGCGTGATAAAGGACATAACAGGCGGAAAAGATGCTGATTAAAACAGTTATCGCCGGTTTTGGCGGCCAGGGTGTTATGTCCATCGGGCTGAATTTAGCTCAGGCAGCCATGCTTGAAGGCAAGAACGTAACTTATTTACCATCCTACGGCGCCGAGGTCCGCGGCGGTACCGCCAATTGCACGGTGGTCATATCAGATGATGAGATTGCGTCGCCGGTGGCTTCATCGCCTGAGTTCGTCATTGCCATGAACCAGCCTTCGGTGATGCGATTTCAAAATCAGATTCAATCGGGCGGACTGTTTTTCGTCAACTCGTCTCTGGTAGAATCTGCAATAGCAAGAGGTGACATAAGTGTCGTTAGCGTGCCGGCAAATAGTATTGCGGAGAATTTGGGTAGTCCCAAGTCCGCCAACATGGTGATACTTGGCGCATTCACCAAGAAGAGCGGCCTGGTTTCGCTTCCCAGCGTAATCGAAGCCCTAAAATTTATACTGGGTACGAAGCAAAAACTGCTGGCGGTTAACGAAAAAGCCTTAAGGGCGGGATATGACCTTTTCTGAACAAATTAAATATATCTGACTTGGGAGTGGACTATGAGTGTTAAACAAATTTCATTAACCCTGGAAAATGAACCCGGTAAATTCCTGGCGGTGAGTGAATGCCTGGGTAGAGAAGGCATAAACATCAGAGCAATTTCAGTAGCCGACACATCCGATTTCAGCACTGTGAGATTCGTAACCGATAACCCGGAAAAAACAGCCAACGTGCTGCGTAGCGCCGGCTATTCCGTACATGAGACTGATGTACTAGCCGTGGAAGTACCCGACCATCCAGGCGGTCTTCAGGCGGTGCTGAAGCCACTGCGCGATTCTAAAATTAATGTTCTTTATTTCTACACCTACCTGGGCAAGGGTGAAAGCGGACAGCCCATAGTCATCATCGGCGTGGACAAGACCAAAGAGGCGGTGGCAGCTTTGGAGAAGAATTGGGTTCATACTTTTGGCATTGAAGTCTACACGCTGTAACAGTGCTCACTTGGCTGATGGGTCACTCTGCATGACACCGAAGACGTTTCCCTCGGTATCCTGACAGTAAGCAAAATATCCAATTCCAGGAATTGGCATCTTGGGCTGTATCATCTTTCCGCCGGCCCCTTCAATGTCCTTAATGGCTTCGTCTACCGAAGTAACACTGATCGTATTCACCGTAGTCAGGTTACCGGTTCGAGGTAAAATGGCGCCGTTAATGCCCGGCTCACCTTCAGCCCCCGTGCCGGCCAGCCAGTAATCTGGCCCACCAGCCCATTTCTCTATTTTCCAGCCAAATACTTTAGAATAGAATTTCACGGCTCTTTCGGGTTTGTCGGCGTTAATCTCAAAATGAATTACTCTCGACATGTTCAGACCTCCTTCTTTTACAGGATTCTAGCACTGCAATTATCAAAAAGTCATTAAATTTCGCCACAAAAAGTTGCAAAATCGCAAAAAAGGGTGAATATGATGTTTTACTACTATATGACTATTTTGCTATTGACCTATCGTTATAACAGAATAAACTTATTACGAAAAAATAATAGCGAAATACAGTGACCCTGATTACATAGATAGCTTATTGCACTAATGACAGCAATTACAGCAGAGATTCCGAGCTAGACGTCGCTTTTCTTGATTTTTTCTATTTCTTTTTCTATGGCGGCTCTCTCTGACCCAATGTCACCTTTTGAGAAGACGGCGATGGCATTGAACACCAGCCCTATTCCCCAGAACAATTCCACCCACCCAGGCCAGAAATAGCCAGCGCCCGAAAAATACCAGATGGCTATAAGCATCAAATTAACGAGTATATATACCGTCAGATGATAGTAGAATCCTCTCCTTCTTCGCACTCTATGCGTGGCTATCTCACGGATTTCGTCGTCGGACATCTTCTTGGACATATCTCAACTCCTTAATTTTAATTACTGTTTGGATACAGAATCTAATATATTCGCTTGAACATTTTCTTGGGCATACCGCAAATGGGGCACCTGTCAGGGGCTTCGCCCTCGACCGTATTGCCGCAGTACTGGCAAACATAGGCGGGCTTCTCGGTCATGTCCTGTCCTTTTTCCAGCATGGTCAGAGCGGTCTGATAAAGGCTATGGTGGATTTGCTCAACCCTATTCGCCAAGTCGAATGTGTCATTCGCCTTCTTGTTGCCTTCAGCGTCGGCCTGCTTTATGAAATCGGGATACATCTTGGTGAACTCGTAATGCTCACCACCGATGGCCGCCTTCAAGTTGTCCTTGGTCGATTTTATCCCCTGCATGACCCTCAAATGGTTACGGGCATGGACGGTCTCGGCCTCCGATGCGGCGCGGAATAAGCGTGCTATCTGCTTATGTCCCTCCTCGTCGGCTTTCTCAGCGAAGTACAGGTACTTACGGCTGGCCTGGCTTTCACCGGCAAAAGCGGCTTCCAGATTGTCACTGGTCTGGCTCATAATCCACCTCCCATATTCTTTAACTATATTTTAAATGAAATCGCGGTACAATTGAAGCATGGTGCCGAGCGCCGGTTTATATGTACTACTTTACGTTACCGGGCAAGGCTGGTATGATAACAGTTTGGCATAATGGTGCAGATGTGGTTTATAGAGTCACGCTGCATCAGAACGCCAAATAACAGCACAAAGGGGGTTACCACAAATGGCAGTAACTATCATCAATCTGGTCCTGACTACCGTAATACTGGCTTTAGGCATCTGGGCGTTCGTCAAGAGGAAATCTGACGTAGCTCTTTACATCGGCATTGGCTTCGGTTTATTCGCCATTTCTCATGCTCTCACACTGGCGGGGCTGGCAGCAAGTCTGGATGCCTTTATCATTGTCATCAGGATAATCGGTTATCTGCTGGTCATAGTGGCACTGTGCAGAATACTGATGAAGAAATAGCTCGGGCATCTCGAAATAGTTGAAAAGGCTTCCCCCCTGTCTGGTCATTTAATACGTGGTAACAAGCTAAAACCGCTTGTTAATATGTGTTGTCTGCGAGTATAATGAATCATCGTACGGGGCTGTAGCTCAATTGGGAGAGCGCCTCCCTTGCACGGAGGAGGTCAGGGGTTCGAATCCCCTCAGCTCCACTTAGCTTCAGAGATAACGACCAAAGTTGTCAATAGGTAGAACTTACCTCTTCTTCTTTTTCTATCTGTTGATACTCCGGTTCCACACGCAGGAACACGATTGCAAATAACTGACTTTTGTTATCTCGTTCAACAACTTTGGTGTTCTGTTATCTGGCCGCAGGTTATATATGGTCGCCATGCCTAACGTATTATAATAGAGTAGCGTAGGATAGTAGTCAGGCTCGCTGTGAAGGGAGGCAGATTAATATGATAGAAATGTCAGATAACCTTAAGAAGATAGAGGGGGTGTCATGGGAGGCACTTCGAGAACTGGCCACCAAGGAGTTGTCTACCATACCGCCAAATGATCATATTGTATTCGAAGCGATATTCGGGACAAAATGGCCTCAATTTGAACAGTTTATTCTGTCGCTTGCCGGGAAAAGCTACGATGAGATTTCACCAGTTAGCAAGCAGATGGCGGAGTTGGGAGGCCTCTCTCAAAACGAAAGCGGGGAATTAGCAATTATCGCTACTTTAAACGAAACCCAGTACAAGTCTCCAAAGATAGAGTACTATCAGATTTGTAGGCTTCTATACGAAACGGAGATAGTCAACATATCGCTTGACTGCACAATTTAGCGTGTTGTTATTCCTCAATTCCAGGGTCAAGCTTTCCTCAAAGGTTACTCCCACTTATCTCAAGCACCAATCAGATATGATTCGAATTTATATTTCCAGTAAGTGATGTTTCTACCTCAACTTGGCTTGATGTATAATTCAGGGCAAGGTCGCTTTCAGGCTGGATTAGACAACTTCCAATTTCCGCTATTAAGTTGATTAGGCGACATTTTAAGGACGGCGAAGTCTGATGAACCAACCCGTGGTGGCATTCTGGAGTGTCCCCATTGCCGAATTGCTCAAGCGTTTGCAAACAACATCTGTGGGATTGACAAACAAAGAAGCTCAGGGACGTCTTGAACGGTATGGCTCCAATCTCCTTGGACCCAAAAAGAAATCGGACCCACTGACGCTTCTACTCAATCAATTCAAGAGTCCAATTATTCTCATCCTTCTTTTTGCAGCGGGACTGTCATTTTTCCTGCGTGATGCCACGGATGCTCTGATTATCCTGGCAATTATCTTTGTAAGCGGCTTACTTGGATTCTGGCAAGAGAGGGGAGCCACGAATGCCGTCGAGAAATTACTAGCGCTCGTACAAATAAAAGCGGCCGTGCTTCGGGACAGCAATGAGAGTGAAATTCCTGTCGAAGAAATAGTGCCTGGTGATATTGTCATTCTTAATGCCGGTGATGTCATTCCCGGGGACTGCCTAATTCTGGAATCAAAAGACCTTTTTGTAGATGAAGCGACACTGACGGGGGAAACCTACCCCGTAGAGAAACTGGTCCAGGTCTTATCACCGGAAACACCACTTGGTAAACGGACAAACAGTCTTCTTATGGGAACTCATGTGGTAAGCGGTACTGCCAGAGCGGTGGTGGTGCGCACGGGTAAAGAAACCGAATTCGGCAAAGTTTCCGAACGTCTGAAACTTAGACCTCCGGAGACGGAATTCGAACACGGCGTCAAACATTTTGGGTATCTCCTCATGGAAGTTACGCTAGTGCTGGTGACTGCTGTTTTCGCCATCAATGTCTTTTTTGCCCGCCCGGTGTTGGAGGCTTTTCTCTTTTCTTTAGCTTTAGCTGTGGGACTCACACCGCAACTTTTGCCGGCAATTATTAGTATCAACCTGGCTCAAGGTGCCAAACGTATGGCCCGAGACAAGGTGATTGTCAAACGGCTTACCTCTATTGAAAATTTTGGCAGTATGAACGTACTCTGTTCAGATAAGACGGGTACGCTGACCGAAGGAGAGGTTCGTGTCCATTCTGCCGTTGATGTTGATGGTAACGAAAGTGAAAAGGTTATTTTCTATGCTTATCTAAATGCGTTTTATGAAACGGGGTTTGCGAACCCTATTGATAAAGGGATACGTAACCACCGCCAATTTGACTTGTCTGGCTATCAGAAACTTGACGAAGTGCCATATGATTTTATTGGCAAGCGACTCAGCATCCTGGTCTCAAAGAATGGTACGCATCTGATGGTGACCAAAGGTGCTTTACAGAATGTTCTTGCCGTCTGTTCCACAATAGAAATTGCCGGTGGAACTATTGTCGATATAGCTGCCGTGCGGGAACGGATAAAAGTACACTTTGAAGAGTTAAGCAGTAAAGGCTTTCGCACACTTGGCGTCGCTTACCGTGACGTTGGCTCTGATTCAGTTATCAGAAAAGAATATGAAGCTGGCATGACATTTGCAGGATTCCTGGTGCTTTTCGACCCGCCCAAGCATGGTATTGGCGACACCGTCGGGGAATTGAAGCGACTCGGCGTTTCGTTAAAGGTCATTACTGGGGACAACAAGCTTGTCGCGGCTAGTGTTAGTCAACAGGTAGGACTACTTAGTCCACGAATCATTTCAGGTTCAGACTTGCATAAGATGAGTGATGAAGCGCTGCTAAAACAAGTGAATGAGGTAGATGTCTTCGCCGAAGTCGAGCCAAATCAGAAAGAGCGTATTATTCTGGCTTTGAGGAAGGCTGGAAACGTGGTTGGTTATATAGGCGATGGAATCAATGATGCCTCGGCACTCCATAGTGCTGATGTCGGCATTTCTATTGATAGCGCTGTCGATGTGGCGAAGGATGCGGCTGATATTGTGCTGCTCGAAAAGGATCTGGGCGTTCTGGCGCAGGGTGTGCGGGCAGGAAGAATTACATTTTCAAACACCCTCAAGTATGTGTTCATGGCGACGAGCGCTAATTTCGGGAATATGTTCAGCATGGCTGGAGCATCACTCTTTTTGCCTTTCCTTCCTCTCCTCCCCAAACAGGTCCTTCTCACCAATTTGTTTACCGATTTTCCTGAGATGACCATCGCCACAGATAACGTAGACCGTGAAGCAGTTGATAAACCCCGACGCTGGGATATCAAATTCATCCGCAAATTCATGATAGCTTTCGGGCTACTCAGTTCGGTATTTGACTATCTTACCTTTGGTGTACTTTTGTTTATCCTGCACGCCACAACGAACCAATTCAGGACCGGCTGGTTTATGGAGTCTGTTATTTCAGCCGCGGCTATTGTTCTGGTTGTGCGCAGTCGGAGGCCATTCTTTAAGAGCAGACCCGGGAAATATTTGCTTATGGCAACTCTGTTGATCGTCGGCGTCACGTTTATCTTTCCTTTCACTCCACTTGGGAAAGTACTTGGTTTCCAACCACTGCCAGTCTGGTTCCTTCTAGTAGTTGGCATGATTGTGGCGTTATACATTATCGGAGCCGAAATAGCGAAAAGTGTCTTTTATAAGAGAGTGAAATTTTAAGGAGGAAAAACTGTGAAGCGAGAAACATCGCCTAACACAGGCCTTATGGCTCATCTCGTTCCTCTAAATGCTTCACACTTCGGTAACAATCGTCCAGAATGTGCACTAAAAGCGAATAGCAGTTGGGGTTGAGGACAGCACTAGCTGTGCAATGCCACTTAGTCTATTGTATCAGGACGTTAGCTTAGGGGAGTGTTCAGTATTTAGTATCCTTTTTTCTTTTTCACAACGTTGAGT
>JBAVQV010000036.1:0-1514 GCA_049694415.1 Dehalococcoidia bacterium | reverse complement strand
CCAGTACAGCGCCGACGCCAAAAAGAGCCGCCAGAGATAGACGCAGCGGCAATACCATCTGTGCCAGCCATGGACTGGCTATAAGAAACGCTGCTGCCACGAAGATGCCAACATGAATGATTATGCCGCGTATATAAGCTATCCAATGCCGTCGAGCGCTCTCCTTAGCCCACGGCGCCATGCCCAGAGTGAAAGCATAGACAATCCCCAACGCTGGGGAGCTTTTGACTGGCGCCAGTTCAGCTAGGTAGGGTCGGCGCTGGGCAGCCACTAGAACGTATATTACACCAACTACAAAGATGACGGCGCCGACCAGGGCAATCCCGGCGGTCACCGTCTGTAAGATGCTCATTTCACCTTCTTGATGAGAAACTTTATCAGTTTGCCCTCTCTTTTGATGGAAAGGAGCTCGTTACCTGTGGTCTTGATCCAGGCAGGGATATCGGCAAGTACGCCCGGGTCGGTGGCGGTGGCTTCGAGCACTTTGCCCACCTCCATGCTTTTAATTGCCTGGCTCACCTTGACTATGGGGATAGGGCAAAGCAAGCCCTCCAGATTCAATTTTACCTCTGACTTAGTTTCTTGGTGCATTGTTGTCTCCTATATGTGCTATATGAATAGCGTTGCCTTAGAGTGGAAAGCCATCTCCAACATGGTGGCCACGCCGCAGGACTCTTCAACCTCGTCAATTAAATCTTCATGCTTTATATCCATGACCTGCATGGTCGTTTCACAGGGCCACAACTTGACTCCTAGGTCAATGGCGGTCTTTCGGAGCTCCTCAAGAGGTGCGATTTTATGTGTCTTCATCATTCGTTTAAACATCCATCGGCCGATACCGCCGAAGTTGAAGCGGGAAGGTCCGATGCGATTGATGCCGCCTCTGTTCAACAGCCCCACCATGCGGCCCAAAAAGCTCTGCCCCGTCAGATTTCCCTTCTGTATAGCTTTTATACCCCAGAAGGTGAAAAACATATTGGTTTCTTTGCCGGCTGCGGCAGCTCCAACGGCAATGCTGAAGGCAGCAAAGACTTTATCCATATCGCCACTAATTATAATCATGGTTACTGCATCGTCTTTTGGCATTTGTTTCTCCTTCAAAATTGTTAATACGTAGATATGGCACCCTTAATATGTGGAGGCAGGTGCCGTATGCCCCCTTAACCAAACATAACTTTAGAATCTACCCTGCTTACACCTCCTTCTCTGCATAAACTCGCTGACCTGATATTTATCAAGTTTATGGTGACCTTTGTCGTTTCCAACCCGATAACGAGGCTCACGGCCTCTGCGGTCTAACCTCAGCCGCCGCCGAAGGCGAACTGGGTAAAGAATCTCAACTTGTCCGTAGGGCTGTTAAATTTTTCGACATGGCCGCTCCCGCAACGGGGACATTTCATGCTCTTTTCGTCTTTCACATTATCCGGATTGGGTTTCTTGAACGTGATGCGGCATTGATTACATCCGTATTCCTGGACTTGCATTATGTATCTCCTTTTTTGCTTTGAAATTAA
>JBAVQV010000035.1:0-29026 GCA_049694415.1 Dehalococcoidia bacterium | reverse complement strand
ATAGGAACGAAATTATGGGCTTAACTGTTTTCTTATTTTTCGTGTTCCAATTACTTTTATTCTGGGTAGTGGCATCGTCATTTTGGCAATTTGACGAAAAAAACAAATGAATAACAATATGGAGTTTCGCAACAAGCTAGATGAACAACCGATGTTTAGAACTATGCTAAAGCAAACTATCGCTTCTTTGCGGTAGCAACACGCCTTAACGCTTTGTGTACTTCATCCCTGCTAGCACCTGGGGCATAATCTTCTAGGCGATGAAGGTCACCCCTATTCGATTCACTTGTTGATGGCGTAGATTCAACATTTACCCCAAAACCTTCGGGACTAGTAACTATATGCCCAGACAAAAGAGTTATCGAATATATTATCCCGGAGTGAGTAGGAATAATTGGCCCATTTATGACATTCTTGTTTTTCATGGTGTCCTCCGCTCATAAAAACTGTCACGTAAAGCTTCAGCTCTCGTTAGATTACTACTTACAATACTTCCAACTTCAACATCAGTTAATTCCTTTGCACCAGTGGGCTTCACAATAACTACTCGGATAGGCCCTCCAACTTTACCATCTTGGCTTGCCGTTTCAGAAATGGCGTAAACTGCAAGAGGGGCTAGTTCTTCCTGTGCCTTCCTATCAGATTTACAGAGACGATTTAGAAGATAAAGAGCATATGTGGGAACACCAGCAACAGCAAAGCCATAATCATGAATCATAGGAGCAAAATTAAGGGCACTATTCAGTTGATATATGACAGGACGGACAAAATTTTCACTTTGGTCTTTCTCATACCCCCCAATTATGAAGGTTAGGTCAGGACGCCCAATGAAAACTCCTGTTTGAGGATTCAGTACTGCTGTTTGTGGAAGGCCAGGAAACCAAGCATCATAAGAAGCACGTGCTGTATCATGAACCACCTTCACAACATTCCCAACCCCATCTATACCTGGTTGTTTTGCCAAGGCATCCTGCACCTGTTTAAGAATCATAGCTCCCAATTCAGCACTTCCAGCTTGGATAGCGGCAACATGACTTGTGAGGATAAAAGCTTTACGTATTGAGTCATTCTGTGCTGTAACTCCCCTTGGGTCACCAAACGTTCCACGGCTATCCGCTGCAAGTACCATCCCATCAATCCCCATCACCGCAATGAGTAGGGTCATAATTTTACTTTCTGATTATCTCTTTATCAACACCCAAGGTATAATTACGCTTGTTTAACCATTGGCTTTCAACCTTTAATAACCTTCCAGCGCACAAAATCATCTTTAGAGCAACACCAATGATCAAGTATATCTTTAAGTAAGTTCTCGTTATTAAATTGATCCTTATCGCTATGATAGTGGATTGTGAGGTAATTATGGGGGGATTTTAACTTTGCGTTATAGTAAGTATATTTACTTCCCTTGGCACCAACCGCCTGCCATCTCGCATCTTTGTCTAAAAGTTTTATTATTTCAATCTTAGTAAGGCTTCTGATTCGTAGCCAATCTTGTCGCTCCCATGCCTTTCTTGGAAATGGAGGGGCCATTTTAAATAACCTATTACACCTTCACCGAGGTTAGACAAGACGTAGCAATATATCCATTATCAATAGGTTCAATGCTAGAGATATGCTTCAAACTCGGCAATACTGTTAAAACCTTCAAATATTGGCTATCTTCAAGTATCGGGTCATTCCGTTCAGAGCGGACCTCAAGAATGGCGCATGCTGATTCATACGCATTGGTTATGGCCTCATCTTTTGTAGGGCCCTCCTCATAAACTCCACCGACACCAGGTGCATAGGCAACATAACCAGCGTTCGTTTTCTTCCACTCGACAGCGAAGTAGTAACCGTAGATGATTTTCGTCTTCACCCCACCCCCCTTTCATTTGTGCTATAGATTAAAGCTATGAATTGTACTATATTTAACATTTAGTAACAAGTGTTACTTATTATAATGCTACACAACTGTGGCTTTTGTCAATACCCCATCAACTTTAACCCCGGGACTTTAGTCATCCCCACATCAATACGTGCATCAAGGGGAACATCGCCCAAACTATTATCGATACTAGATGCTATGCCCATCTGGTATCTGCCTTAAAAGAAAACCAGAAGCGACACTGCAAACTACCGGTTTTCTTTTAAGGCAATCTATTCATTTCCTTCATCCGCTTTTTGATGTACTCCGGAGTATCGATGCTTATCACTTCGTGCTCCAGTACCTTCTCGTCTGCCTGGTACAGGTTTTTTACACGGAAACGATAGACTTTGTCGTCACCGTCAGAGGAGAGAGTGATGCGCTGGCTGCCGTCGGGCAAAATCTCAACGCCACCGGAATTAAACTCTCCACTATAGAGCTTACGTAACCCTTCTTCCATCTAAATCTCGTAACCTCCCCAGTTAGCGTACATATCCATCGAGTGGTTTGCTACGTTTTGCATGATCATACGAACCACTTGCCCACTGGTAAACTTAATTGGCGTTGTGAAATTTAAGCCATCACCACCGTTACCACCAAGAAAAACTAGCCAGGTAGAAGTAGAATAGTTATAGAGAATGGCTTTGCCGTTCTGCGCTAAGTCTCTATCTGCCTGGGTTGTAGCACCGCATGAAAAGCTAAAGTGTGTTATGTATAGGGTTTTCCCTTCGGTAACGGTGTAGTCCACGTTAGCTACCCCCGGAGCTGCTACCGTCCCCGAACCATACCAATACTTTTGCTGGCCTTCCTGGGGTGACCATTCCCCCTGAGACTTGATAGCTATATTCTGAGCCTGCAGGTTAATATCAACGTCGCTTATTTGTCCAGCTATATTTATAGCTATGTCACCTATGCTCTGAGCTGCCATGTCCATCTTAATGTTGCCGATGGACTGAGCCACTATGTCTATAGCCAGGTCCATGTACTGAGCCTGAATGTCTATGGGCATCATAATATAGCTGCTCTGAATATCAATGGGCATCATTATTGTTGAGCTTTCAATGGAGATGGCCAAGGTGACTTCGGAGGCTATTATATTGATCTCGGCCGGCGAAACGTCCTGAATCTGGAATAAGCCGCCCTTGCCAAAGACCAGGGTAGCAACTTTGCCAGTCTGAGCTGCATTGGAGAGAAATATCGTGTCAAACGGTATAGTTAACCGTCTGGTTTTATTGACATTGTAAGCCTGGCTATCGATCTGGTTAAACCGAATGTTAAGATCACCTGTAATGTCTAGGGCTTGAAGAGTGTCTCCGCTGATATCGTGCCGCTCCGGACGCGTTGAGTCCCTGGCCACAGATAAGTCTATCTGCAACGTCTGAGACAGCTGCGGCATGCTCTGGAGCTTAGTTAGCTCAGCATTGATATCCAGGGCTTGCTTGGTGATAGCGGGAAGGTTAGACTTAATTTCATCCAGGCTAGCACCAAGGCTGGCGCCAACTTTGAAGATGGAGGCTATGCTGACGATATCCCCAACGGTGATCATGTTAGTTTCACTTTCAGGACCAGATGATAGAGAGATTCTTCTCTCGTTCTACTAGGAGAGATTCAGTCAGTCCTCCCTCCCAGGGGAAGATCGATAGAACTCTATTATCATAGAGTTCCGAGAATTCGTAGGTATTACCCAGCTTTTCTATAATGAAAATTCTTCCATAACGGCTCGCATCGATATAGATTCTTCCCTTGTCCGTGGTATCAAAGACATTGAAGTAATGGTCCGGGTCGAAAGGAGTCGGCAACCGAATCATGGTAACGCCGGCTCTTATACCGGCTGATTTTGCTTTATCCTGTAGGTCTTTAGCAATTGGACCGCAATTCAAATCACCGACAGTCCACCGATAACCGATCAAAAATTCCACCAACTGATCAAAGGTTCTCATTTTTAAGCCTTGCTGACCCGGGGCTCTTTGGGTTCATCCCAAGGCCATTTCGACTCTTCAGGTTCCGCTGCCGGCGGTGTTGGAGATGCTGGCGCAGTTCCCGTTCCGATCTCGACAACATCATAGCCACCCTCGCGCCATTCTTCAGCCACCTTTGGATCATCGGTCTCCTGGCCGTCTCACTTCCCGAAACCGCTAAAGGCCAAGAAGGATCGCCCACCGGTTGACGCTTGCCAACGCTTCTGAAGCGGTTCAGGAGGAGTTGGAGCCGGAGCCGGAAGCAAGCCAGCTAGCTGCGGTTGCAGGTGTGCCAGCTCGCCATAACAACCTTCACATCTCGCCCAATGATCAAGAAGCGCCGCGGTTGGCTTAAGATTCTCGTGCTTCTGCGCTCCCACGATGGCTTGCTGCTGTGTCTGGAGTGCTGCCAATGCTCGCGAGATTGTAGCAAGCTTACCATCTAAGCCCTCGCGCACCTGGCCGATGCCATCTAAAGCGGTCTCGAAAAATTCGGCAAGCGTTTCGCTGTCTGGCAGCTGGCGCTTTACCACATTCCCGTGTGCCATTTGTTTATGGCCGGCTAAGCCACTGGCGCTTTTGAAGTCCTTGGAGCATATGTCACATTCATAAGACATTCCTTTTTCCTCCTTCATACTCAAAGTATATCTTGTTGTTTGGGTGACCGGCCTAAAGAAAAAGCGGGTGAGCCTAAACTCTAGGCCAATCACCCGCTTTTCGCTGGAGCTTGCTTGCAATAAGAAAGCCGGAGCCAAAAAACCTCATTACTAGCAAGCTCCGGCTTCCTAATATTTGATTGTAGAATTTAGTTTACACCAAGCGGTAGCGGCTGTCAAGTTTTTTGCCATTTCTCGAGCAGATCAAACCGCTTGATTAAATCACCAACAACCGCTGCGAAGTGCTGCCAGTCCCAGTTAAGACACTCATGAATAACCTGCTTCAACCGCTCCGTTTCCACCCACCGGCGAAAACACTCAGAGCAAAGCGCTTTCTCAAGACTATCAATCGCGACATGATCTAGTACTTCCTTATTCACGGCATCCCACATAGCATGATGCCCAAGCTTCTTTTTATCTAAACATTCACAAAACTCGTGCTGTTCCATATTACACTGGCTATCTGTCAACCCAGACTCCGGAATATGATACTCAAAAGCTTTCTATAAGATACCCAAAAGCTTTCCATGATGTCAATCCTAAGATTTATGGAACTTTTTTAGCTACTTATATTTACACTCCCCGATTGGCAGCTCCGCCGGGAGTTAAATATTTCTTGAGAAATATTTTTGTCTTTACAACCTTCAGATAACATACAAGCGCCATCCAGACAGGCAATTCATACGATGTCATCGCAAATCATTAAGATCAACGTGGACGTTCATAATAATCCATGCTCGTAGTTGGACAAAGTCCATTTTGCCCGCCTCGACATCTATAGCAACCCTTTCGATTTCGGCAGGTTTAAAGTGAGTTATAAATCTATTAAGTTCAAGCAGCTCTATGGCAGCCTCCATACCTGTTCTCTTGTTAGTGTCGTGGAAAGGATGACGTGTAATAATGTAGAGCGCTGTAAATGCAGCTTTATCCACAACGGTAGGATAAAGGTCGATGCCACCCAATGGGTATATAATCGCGGCTAACAAGAAATCGAGGCCGGGGCCATCAAAGCGTAAGTTGGGTATACAAACAAGCCAACCACCGAACGACGTGATGAGACTGGCGTTGATACCAGCTATGTCTTCAGCTGTAAGGAACTCTATCGATCCGCCAAGGCTCGCCACGCGTCGCCCAGCCTCTCGAAACTATCCCGGCGAATCTGAGCCAATCTGTTTGCACGGTTTGCAGCTGGTTGAACAGCAAATAGCGTTAATTCCGATCCGGCAGCTGTTTGATCCAGAGTCACAGAAACCGAGGCGGCAAGGCCAACCAATTGATTGGGACTAGACAGACCTGGTGTGCCACCAGTGTATAATCCGCTTTTAGCTGTTGATGCGGCAGTTCTTCGCAACTCATTCAATTTCATGACTCTGCCCTCTAAATACTTTGATCATTGACCCAACCCTCGAACGACACCATCTCTTGGTAACCAGGGACAGAAATAGGACCTGGCATACCTCCCTGCTGAATCTGGATCCTTTGTACAGTCTTGATTGTCCTGAAAACATGAGTCAGATCAATGCTTTCAATAATAGCTCTGTTAAAGGTTCCTGTCAATATATTTTGTGAGCCAAGAAACCCTTCTGGATTATACGGCTGCCTTAATGATAGCAGATTTTGATACTCATTGAACAGGTCTAGAATCTTACGGTTCAGATCCGGCGAGACATCAATAACATTTAGTCCCATACGCTCTTTTGCTTCAGTTCTGCCAATAAGATAGTCATGCGAACCCAACTCCCTTGTGAGCATTGAAACAATCAATTCCCGCTCTTTCTTCTTTCTATCACCTTTCATATGGAAAGACAAGAGTCGATCTGCGAGAGTCTGAATCTGTTCCCGGGATCGGTAAACACCTCCTAGTGCGAGTGGGTGGACTTGAGAAGCAAGTCGGTCGAATATTGATAGAAGCGGTTCTTTTTTCTTTATATCTGCACTATTTATAGCCAGTTCGAAGAAACCCGCTACATCTTCGACACTAATGGGCACAACTCTCACCTGTCCTGGTTGGACTTGAAGCGTCGGGCCCAAGGGTGAAGTGATAGATGGGTCTATCGGACTAAGATGCCCAAGGCGAGACATTATTATCTCGTCGGCTGAGAGAGCAATTAACGTTGCTGCGCTTAAAGCTCTATGCGGAATTAGAACACCAACTTTGCTACAGTATTCCCTATATAGATTTGCTAATCCCCATGCCGCGAGTGTGTGTCCTCCAGCGCTGTACATGAGCACATCGATGTTATTGACCTCTCCCCAGCTCTCTAAGTGTTCGAACACAATAGGATGTGCATCAGCCGCGATTACCGTCTCAAGGCCGGGATTTAAAAGTTGACCTGGCCGGTCGCCCCAGATTGTAACCAACAGACGCGATTCGCGCTGCTGTTCGATTTCTTTTATGAGTTGCAGACGTTCATTCCTGCCCATATCTTCTAATCATAGACTACCGATGCCCAAAAATCAATTCATAGACATTCGGAATCTATTATGAATGGCTGACCGGATATTCCTCTGGTGCTAAATCCAATTCTGATCACCTCTTTAATTGCCAGAATTCACAACCCTCAAGCCCTGGAGCTGATAAGCTGAAGCTTTTGGAATCTATAAGCAAAGCTTCGGAAACTATGATTAAAGCTTTAGGATCTTAGTTTAGCTTTAGTTTTCAAGTTCATAGTTAAATAAAGGTTAGGTAAAGTCTATTGACAAGCTACCTTAAGTATGTCATTATATGACATATGAGGACAATAACTGAGATATGCAAAGAACTGAAGGTGTCAAGGCGGACGGTATATCGCTGGATTAAGTCCGGGGATCTAAAAGTATTGAAAGTAGGCGGTAGATTACGGGTCGAGGAAGAAGTATTTCAGAAATTCCTGGAGAAAGCTAGGGGTAGCCGCCCCTAATTGGAGCAGTTATGATCAGGACCGAAGAAACGATCAAAAAGTTTCTGGCGAGCTGTAGAGCTCGGGGGCTAAGACTAAGTACCTTGAAGTGGTATGAGACAAGGCTGCGTAGGTTTGCCAGAGCTTGTCCCGAGTTCCCCTCGGGTCCGGAGCCAATCGAATCATTCCTAACAACTGTCAATAGTTCTGCAGAAACAAGGCATGCTGATTTTCGCGCTCTGCGTGCGTTTTTCCGCTTCATCAGCCGGCGATTAAAAATATCAAATCCTATGGAAGATATCGCCGCTCCGCGACGCCTTAACAAAGTTATGCCTACCTGTGAGGCGTTCGAATTGATGCGCTTGCTTAACTCGGCAACAAATATCAGAGACAAGGCGCTGCTGACTCTGCTAATAGATACCGGTGCCAGGGCAACTGAGATTTCTACACTGCGCCGGCAGGATATCAAAACAGACACTATCACTGTCGCCGGCAAGACCGGCGAGCGGGTAATCCCGATCAGCGAAGAGACAAGGCGGTTACTAATCAGTCTGGCAGATCCTAACCAAGAGTATATTTTCATGGGTGAGCGCGGTCCTCTCACCCGCCATGGCGTTTACCGTGTCATCCGCGGCTGCATGGCCAGAGCAGGAATCTCGGGCCCCAAACTTGGGCCTCACCGACTGCGGCATACTTTTGGCAGGGCCTATATTGTCGCGGGCGGAGATCTGCGTTCGCTACAAAACATAATGGGCCACACGAGTATTTCAACCACTGAACGCTATGCTTCACTTACACAAACCGAAACAATTATAAAACATCATAAGTTCAGTCCGCTTCGCGCCGCTCATACTGCAGCTCAGGAGAGTTTATTTGAGCCAGGCCGGGTTATCAAAGAGGCTGAAACAATTGTCTCGCAGTTTTAACGGAAATCAGAAGAAAGAGAGAATTGAATCACCATGAGTAAAACGAGAGTAAAAACTAAGCCGCTACCAAGTGAATCGATACTTACAGCTAAGCAATTAACTGATCAATTAAAAACTGTGTTTATGTCATTGCTAATTTTCGCCTTTGTGGCCCAGTTGGTGTCGGAAACAAATAGGCCCTGGCAGGGACTGCTGTGGTTGCCTGTCGCTATTCTTTCACTAATCGTATTGGTTGTGTGGTTGATGTGGTTAATTTTCTTGCGAAAAAGGCATTCAATGGATCGTCCGTGGGTATATCTCTTGGTCGTACTAGGAGGTTTATGGATTTTTTATGGCCTAACTTGGATTCCACTACCGACTTGCTTCTTTGTGGTTCTTGCATCCTTTTTGTTCCTGTGGACAATTCTTGATCTATCTGCCCTAACCCTGAAAATACATAAGCCCTGTGAAGAAGGGAAGGTGGGTAAGTGTATCACAATTAGTGTCAAACGCTTAGAAAGATTTGTCTCTTGGCCACTAGGGTTTATAGTACTGTTTGCCGGTTTCTTTCTAACTTCAGCAAGGCTTTTAAGTGCAGGTGCGAAGGGCTGGTGGATTAATGTGCTACTTATTCTGGGATATATAGTGATAATAACCTACGAAGTAACTATATTTCAATGGACGAGTCGCGGTAGACACGACTAGTAATTATAAGCCCAGATCACTCCAGGCTGCCCATGCAGCAGCTCAAGAGAGTTTTTATTAGCGAACTACAGGAAGTGTCCCTATGAGTAATGCGATTATAGTACGTAGTCCCGGGCAGATTTCGTTGGTATGACGATGCTAGTAGACATACCGAAGCGGCACAACAAATACTTGAAAATGCTTGTCAAGGCAAAATGCGTCGCTAATGAGGAAGAGGCGAAGAGATTAGCGTTTGAAGATGGTTTAAATGAGGCTAAATCTGACATATGTATGGGAAGTCCACAGCCTGATATGGACCTATCACTGCTTAGAGGAAAGAAAATTGCCCTTGAGTTGCCCAACAAGTCTGAATACATGCACCAGTTAGAGTTGATATCCCAGGGGTTCAAGGTTACACAAGCTAAGGCAGCATCAATAGCTTTCCTACAGGGACTGTTTGACCAATATTTACTTTTGAGGGACTCTCAACTTTACCAGCAGGATAGACGTTTTCGCAAAATAATTAACGAAATGCCTCATGACACGTGCTACGATGCAATGGTTTCAGACTCTGAAGAAGAACATGATTGGTAGTAGGCCAGAAAATTAGTAATAACGGCATGCCTAATATCAAACCTGTCCTGCACAGCTTCACTCCGGCGGTTCGTCATAATGCTTGTCAAAACCGAGCTGCTGTCTATCCCCTATATCATCATCCTCTGGCGGCTCTGTATACTCTCTGTGAGCTCCCGGGAATTTTGGTACTCTTATGGTGTCATTCACGTGACGCATGGAGACGAAACAGCCGCGCTTTGCTACCGCGGCGTGCCAGGTATCGAATATCTGATCTTCGGTGAAACCACTGGCCAGCATCTTTTTAATAAATTTAGCTTCCTTGGCCCGGTCTGGTATTGGGTCCGTTCTGCGCTCTTCCGGGAAGCCTAGTTCTTTTTGCATCCGGGCGATAAAAGGATTAGTGGAAAGTTTAGGCCCTGCGGGAATTCCCGCGGGAATACTTGGATCTTCTTCCTTGGTTATTCTTCCTTGGTTATTAATACAATGGCTATTTTCCACCTGGAGCGGTACCTCTTTTACTCCTGTCGCGGTAGCTGATTTACTCCGCGGTACCTCTTTTACTCCTATATTATCGGTAGCTGATTTACTCCTCGGTGTTACCTTTTCCCCTCCGCTAATGGCCTCCTGATTCTTAGTCCAAATATCTGCAATAGTGATTATGTCCCGGACATGCCCCTTATGAGATTGTTTATTTATGGAAATTAGACCGGCTGCCTGGAGCTCCCGCTTGGCCCTGATTACTGTTTTAGTATTTAACTTACATATTTCTGCTAGGCGATCCTGTCCTTCCCAGCATTTGCCCTTGTCGCCGGCTACGCGCTTAATGTGCACATACAGACGGAAGGTAGCCGGTGAGAGCCCCAAATCATCAACCAGGTTGGGGATCCGGATATACTTTGATGGCTTTGATTCAACCATCAGCGCCCCCTCTCCGGGTTATTGTTGCCTTGCGCCGGCGCCGGCACTCCGGGCATCTTTTAGGTTCAATTAGAGATTTTGCCAGGTAAAATTGCTGTTCGCCGCTTTCAAAGATAAACTCACAACCGCATTCGATACAGATCAGAGTTTTATCTTCGAAGTGGTATCCGCGGTCTTTGTGGTTTGCTTCCATCTATCCGATCCATCCTTTCTTATTGTTTGCTAATTATTTGCCAATATAATGGGAAACATCAGATAACACGAAAAGAAATGACGAATAATTTGAACGAATGTGATTTTAGGACTCTAGCTTTGAATCCCTAGAATCCGGTATGCGCTACCACTTGGCAATTATCGTATAAACAGCGTACCCTAAATAAAAGCACCTAATTAAAGCGGGAATTAGTCGCCACACAACAAATTTGCTGTTATGTCAACTTATTCTGGCTATCCTCTGACTTGCTAACCTCGGACTCGCTATTCTCAGACTCGCCGTCACCACGCTTTCTCAAATAGTGCTGTCGTCTAACTGCCATGGTTATAGACCCCAGATTCTAGCGATACGGCTCTTAAGTTTGTTGACGATAGGTTTCAAGTTATCTAGCTTGCCATTCGCCGGTTTAACCATGGGTTTCTCAGGTTTGCCAACGATAGGTTCCACGTTAAATAGCTTGCCGCCCCCATTTCTAATGTATCTGGGTTTTACCATCGTAAATACAATCATAGCCACTGCCAGAACAGCAAATACGGCGATTACACACCAAACCCAGGAAGGTGTTGCTGTAGGTTGTTCTACTACCGGCGCAACTGGTTTCTCTTCGGCTATGACGGAAAAGGTGCCTATAGGACTGAGGTCACTGACCACAGGCTCAATTGCCCGCACCTGCCAATAATAGCCGGTATTGTAATCAAGCTTGCCATCGTAGAGGTATGATGTCGTGGGTACGTTAACCTTAACTACCACCTGTTGTAGGGTGGCATCTCTAGCCAGTACAAATTCATATTTGGTGACCCCGGACATTTTTGACCACGAGAAACTGGGTGTGGTGGAGACATTTTTAGCACCATACGTAGGGCTAGACAAAATGACAGTCGTATATAGGGAAGCAGCGGGTAAACCCGCCTCTACCGTAAAGTACATGGTTGCCGACCATGGACTCCGCACAATCTCGCCGGTAACAGTACCTCTAGCCCTAACCCTCCAATAGTAAGTATGTCCACTTTCGAGATTAGCAAAACTATCGATATTTGAACCAGACGCTGGTATCAAAGCACCTGCCGGCAGGTAGACTGATGGCGACAATTGGTCGACCGGAGTAATACCTATGGCAACAAGCACTATGTTGTGAAAATCTATATCTTTGGCTAGTTGAAATTCGTATACGGTACTATAGCTGAGCTGTCGCCAGGCGAAATTTACCTCTACAGCCCTCCCCGACTTGGGGTCAACAGGAATAACGCTGCCGCTGGGCGGCGATGTTGTCCAGGGACCTACTTTAGCTAGGATATCCGTATATTCCCAGAGGCAGCCGACCTTGCTCGCAAAATTGTAGGCACGGTTATCAATCGCCCATAAGCTGTTGTAATCATTGCTCGAGATCTTAAGTGAGCTAGGCTCACGATTGAAAAAGAAAAGAGGAGCAATAGGGAGTCCTGAAACCAAATAGTCCCATTCCGGAGGTGGCGGTACATTGGCTCTGGGATAAAGCGTACGGTCAACGCCGGCTGTATTAGGGGCAGTTGCTGGAACTCCAGACGTTTTCCATGCCCCGTACAGGACATCATTTCGTTGAACCAGACCGTAGAAATCACTGTTTGGCGGCTCCAGTTCACTCCAGGCGGTGCTTTTGTCAATAACCCAGCTATATATCTTGCCGTTCCCACCGATGGGGTCATGTGTGGCATTATATATTAGTCCATTCTGCTCGAATTTATCATCGAAAATGACATGCGCGTCACCGGCTACAGGCGGTGCTATACTCTCGGAGATAGATGGACCGACCGTCACTATAGCCTCGGAGAAATCGGCATAGACTATCCTGCCCGTTCCAGCCTCGCCCACTAGCACCATATCTTTAGTTGCCTCTGTTCCACCTGTCTTGGGAGGGTTTTTCAGCGGTACTGCTATGGTATGCCCGGCATTAAGCTGGGTGTCTACCTTATTTTTTTGTACCCAACTGGTACCTACCAGTTCATATCTGTATATGATCGTATCGTTCAGAATATAAATAATACTATCGCTGGCTAGAGCTAAATCGGTTACAATAGTAAAACTTTGAATACTCCATGCCTGTCCCTCATTTGCAGAATAGCCGACTGTATCAGTGCCGAGGTTGGCAAAAACAATGGCATCGCTTCTGTCGGTTTCATCATAAGATGTCTGTTTGACACGCAGTATTGGCGAAAGTGGTGGCACGTTGTCGGAGGCAATACACAATACTCTCTCCCAGGTTCTACCGGGCGGATCACTGGTACTACGCCATAGACTATTAAACCTTACTGGAACTGTCATGTTTTCACTTACTGAAAACAAATAGAGTATATCGTAATCATTAGTAGCCAGGTTCTCACCAGCTTGGGGAGCATCCAGAGCGGCGACATCAGTGAGAAAGTCCATTTCAGTATCTATAAGGCTGAGCTGGTTCCAGATGTTGCCGATATCGGTATCTTTCGTCTTACTAAAAGAATTGAGTAGTTGTTCATAAGCGGGCGCATAGGGGCTCACGGAGAATGCAGACTCATCAAGTGCCACTCCTTTCAGGTAACCTTCAGGCCACTCCGGGCAGGTGATAGTGCCATTCGGAATGTTAAATACACCCAGGCAGGCCGAGCTGGTGCCACAGTAAGCCCTGGTGCCATTAGAATTCCAGACCACCTGGGCATTGGCATTGGCATAGCCGGAATTGCCACCGCCGGTCGGCGACTTATTAGCGTCCGATTTTAGCCAGGTAGGTGTAGTACCCGCAGTGGAGTTTGATGTTCTCCAGACATTCACCACCGACTGCTTCCCAAGCCCCAAGGCTGGGTCGGCAGTGACTTCACCGGCTAAAAGTACGCCGCTGGTGTATGTGCCAAAATAGGCAATGCTGGAAATCCGGCCGGTTGTAGGAGGATTTATGCGATGAGGCACGTTATCGTCAACGCGATAAACGCCAGATTGGACGGTGGGTATAGCATCGGTGCTAACATAAAATCTGCGTAAGGCAATATCCTGCCCCGAGAAGTCCGATGGCAACTCCAGGTCAGCAGTAATAATTTGAGAAGCAGTCGGTGAATTGCCCGCAACCGCAAAGTTGGCATCCCACAGCTGCACCGGATAGCCAATAACAGTATCCCAGGCAGTTGTGTTGGCGGCGGTATCATGTATGCCAAGATGGAGCCGGGTGTCAGCAGTAGATGAGATAACGACAAGGCTGGAATCACTTGGGTATGTCGGCGAAAATTTCAGTGCTACCACGTCACCGCTAAGCCCTTGTGCATTCCAGCTACCAAAACCACCTGCCTTCATAACGTATACATTGCCCCCTCCACCACCTGTCCTGGTGCCGATGGCAATATCACGGTTAGTTCCACTGTAGATCACAGAGATATCCACACAGCTAATAAATTCGCCAACAGCTAAAGAAAGACCATTGACAGCAATGTTCCAGGTCGCTCCGCCATTCGTGGAGATATATACCTGCTTTGGCCCGCCGGGGGCGCCGGTGCTATCGGTTACCGCAACAACAAAGTTCACATCATCCGGAGCTACGGCTATATTCCAGACGGGCATGAAAGCACCCGCAGCGATTAGCTGAGCGCTCAATTCAGTCTGCCAGGTAACACCGCCATCGCCGGACTTATACAATCTCCCATGATTACCAGCAGTATTGTTGTCCGATATATCCACAGCGTAAAAAGTGTTGTCATCAGAGCCGATGGCTATGACATTTATCTCTGACGGGCTGACTATAATGTTGTTAAGAGGGCTTGGCGTATCAATGGCGGTCCATATCATCTTACCAGGGTCAGCGGAAACCGGTTTGACATTAGCCAAAGATATCAAGCTGGACAGCAATATCAAGCTTAGGATTACCCTGAAGACGGACATGTTTCTTGCCTGTGACATAAGTTATCCTGCTAAGAACGAATTATCAAATAAGCTTACTTCTTTTACCGGTCTTGGCGTTGTAGGTGGTGGCGAATAGAGCCAGTTCCTCTTTACTTATAAACCACTGGCCACCTATTTTCTCCCCGGGTGGGCTGCCTTGCCTCAGAAGTCGCCGCAGCGATTCCTCATGTATGCCAATCTGCCTGGCAGCATCGCGAACATTTACAAAGCTTTGCAAATCTATCATTGTTGTTGTTTTAAACAACTACTATTCTGCTTTAATGGTTTACCGTTGTCAAACGAATTCTGGAACAAACCGTTGCCAATAATTGCACTTTTAGGACTAATATACTATCTTAAACATGACTAAATATTAACGTGAAGCCAGATAAATGTATTGCAACTTGCCAACATTTCCTTTAAACTTTCTTTACTGCAACTAAGCAGCGGGGAGACGATAATGGTCGAAGTTATTGATGCAATCAGGATGGTAAAGCAAAACACTAAGGCTATGAAGCTTATCCAGGAGATTATGGAGGGTAAGATAAGCGAAGTCAAACCCAGCACCAACCTGGCCACGAAGGATGGCTTCGGCTACCCCCAAGCCGAAAGCGTCCTTGAGTCGACGACTTCGGAGACCGTCGCCACTCTGGAATTTATGGCTAATGAAGACATTCTTGAGAGAAATTTACATGAAAATATTCTGTTTTGTCCCAAATGCCAGTCGCCGCATTTAAAATCCGGACCTAGCTGTTCCAAGTGCGGCTCAGGAAACATTGCCAAAGGAAGGATACTGGAACACTTTTCTTGTCGCAACAACAGCCTCGAGGAAGATTACGCTGATAATGGCAAATACGTCTGCCCTAAATGCCGACAGGAGCTTAGATTTCTCGGCACCGACTATCAGAGCCTGGGCATCAGTTACAAATGCCGCGAATGTGGTGGAATATCTAAAGAGGCCGCCTTCAACATGCAGTGCCTGCAATGCTCACATCTGTTCCCCGAAGGCGAAGCCAAAGAAATAGTTCTCTATTCCTATCACCTTAATGAAAGAAAAAAACGCCAGCTTCAATTCGAACTCAGTGAAAAACCACGATTCGCAGATTTTTTCAGAAGCCGGGGCTATGATGTTATTGAAAGTGCCAGAGTCAATGGTACTACTAAATCAGGAGCTAAGCATATATTGGATATCCTGGCACAGCGAAGCGACGGCCTGGTAACTAACACAATCGGCGTGGGCATACTTGTCGATAGCCAGGGACAGGAAGTAAGTTTAGCTGAGGTTTTCGCCTTCGATAACAAGGTATATGACTTGGGAATACACGACAAGGTTTTACTGGTAGTTCCCAAGCTCAGCTCTGAAGCCGGTCAATTTGCCCGGCAGCAGAGGATTAAGGTCATTGAGGAAAAAGACATGGAACTCCTTTTGAAATCGGCCGCTTCATCGGCACAAAAGCAGTCAGGCAACAAGCCGTTCATATTCGAAACCAAAACTAAACTTTTAGAGCACTTGAAAAACTGCGGTTACAAGTTTGAGGAAAAAGCCAAAATCATGGGTAGGTCCGGAGTAGAGCATACCTTCGACATACTGGCTGTCAACGATGATGGTGTCATTAACCACACATTAGCTATAAATATCTTGATAGCTCAGGACGAAATCAGCTTCAATACTGTATCTTCATTCGACTCCAGGGCTTACGATGTTGGTATTCACGACAAGCTGTTACTGGCCTGCCCCAGGCTCAGTCAAGAAGCGAAGCAGTTCGCCCAGTACCAGAGAATCAAGACCATCGAAGTTAACGACCCTAGCAAATTAGCTTAGAATACCGGCATCAACTGCTACCCCCTCCCTTATACAGCGTGTACCATACCCAGTCGATGATTCCTTCGACTACTGAATTTGGCAAGCTCGACGATGTCATTTTCATTACCGCCTTCTCATATTGGGTAATAAAGCCCATTGCCGACGGGACTTGCTTTATGGTAGTTAATGCCTCTAAGACCGTACCTCTGGGCATGATACGCATGGCAGCCAACAATTATATCCCAAGACTGGAGCAGGCTGTGCCGGCCACGAGACATTGACCCGAAGGGATGGCATGGGAACAATAGTCCCCTGAACCTAAAACTACTAACAAGAGATAAACCCTGTGAAACCCACGCAAATTTGGGGTTCATGGGGTTGTGTGTCTCATAATAAGGTGTACACCGATAGATTGAAGGTAGACCAGTTCTTTTTCATACATTGTCATATTGCCGGGGAAGTAGAATTGGCCCCAATATCCAGTCGGCAAAAACTGTGTGCCTAAAATAATACCTATAGTACCTTTAGGACTATTTGGCTATACCATTTGGTACTTTTGGGGAATAGTGTGCTGAGTTGGAGTAAGCTAGAATTACTATCAGATTACTCAGAGTAGTTTAAGGCAGGTATAGAATCGTTATATCTAGAACGAGGCGAAGTGAAAGATGGCGATGGTAGATTCTCAACAAACACTCGGGAGCCAATTCGCGCAACGCTTGAAGCTGCATGGCTACGAAGTAACCAAAGAGGCTAAAGTAAAGGGCAGTTCGGGAGCCGAGCATACGTTTTCCATGCTGGCCCATAAAGACGATGGTCTTTTCAGCTACGACATCGTCATTGACTTATCTGTCAGCCAGCATGGAGAGGTGGGCCTGGGTGCCATAGTCAATTTCGATGAAAAAGCCAATGATGTCAGCGTCCCTGACAGGGTCTTTATCGCTATACCTAAACTCGGCGCCATGGCTGCTAATTTAGCCCAACAGGAGCGGATAAAAGTCTTTGATGAAAAGGACGTGAACGCCTTCCTGAATGGGGCAGGGCCAGCGGCCAAACACCCTAAACCCGTTGAATTCGGCACCAGAGCCCAACTACTAAAATCCTTAACCGAACGTAGCTACAAAACCGAGGAAAAAGTTAAAGTTAAGGGTGTATCAGGAACTGAATATATCTTTGATACCTTAGCCCATATAGACAATGTAGACAATGGCCTCATTACCCATCCGGTGAGTATAGACTTTCTATCTGCAGAGGCCGAGGTGGGGATGGACCAGGTGTCTTTAATTGATTCTAGAAATCAAGACACAGGCATTGTACGCAGTGTGCTAATGGCATCGCCCAAGCTCAGCGATGAAGCCATGCAATTCGCCGAGAAAAAGCATATAAGAGTCTTCGAAGTTGGCAAGGCAATGCCAGAGAAGCCGGCCGCTGAATCTCATACAGTCAGAAAGGCAGCGGCACAGTCAAGCAAGGAGCCAACTACAGGCAAGGTAGCCGAATCAGCACCCGCTGAGCCGCCGGTGGTTGCAGGACCACCCTCGGGTGCCGCCAGACTTAACGTACTGATTCAAGCCCCGTCACCGGAAGCCCTTAGTTTAATCCCCGAAAAACTGGCCAGAAAATACAATGCGGTACCACTGGCGGTTAACGATAATACCTTACGTGTGGCTATGGTCAACCCCGACGATATCCTGGCTATACAAGCCCTAGCCGCCAAAACCAAGATGAGAATCGAGCCGGTTCTAGCAACACTCACGGATGTGCAAAAAGCCATTGATTTCAACTACAAAGCCTTCGGTGAAATAAGCAAACAATTTGGCCTGATGACACCAACCGTTGAAACGACACTCATAGATAGAGCTGCCGCCGAAATAGCCGACGATTCACCGGTAGCCCAGGCCCTGAATTTATTAGTGGAAGAGGCGGTAAAAGCCCGCTCTTCAGATATCCATATTGAGCCTGAGATAGATAGGTTACGTGTCCGCTATCGCATCGATGGTATACTTCATGAAGTCACCTCACTGCCTATTGGTGCTCATGGACCGCTTATTTCCCGCATTAAGATTCTGGCCGGTATGAATATCGCTGACCCACGTCGCCCTCAGGATGGTCAATTCTCAGTTGTCACCACGGGAAGAGATATTGACATTCGCGTAGCCACTATCAGCACTGTTCACGGTGAAACGGCAGTGCTTCGTCTTCTGGATAAATCAACGGCAGCCTTGTCTTTATCTCAGATCGGATTTCTACCTGAAAGTCAGGAAATTTTCGAGCGCATGCTTTTGGCGCCTTACGGCATGCTGTTGCTCAGCGGTCCCACTGGTGCTGGCAAAACCACCACGCTTTATGCCGCTGTCAATACCCTGGATAAGGTGGGTCGTAATATCATCACCATCGAAGACCCCGTGGAATACCGCTTCCAGGGCATAAACCAGATACAAATAAATCCCAAGGCCGGTGTAACCTTCGCTAGTGGGTTGCGGGCTATCGTCCGCCTTGACCCGGACATTATCCTGGTCGGTGAGATTCGGGACAGTGAGACGGCTGATATAGCCACTCAGTCCGCTCTCACCGGGCATCTGGTGCTGTCTTCAGTCCATGCCAACGATACTATAGGTGTGCTTTTTAGACTTATTGACCTTGGCGTTGAACCTTTTCTGATATGCTCAGCAGTTATCTGTATCATAGCCCAGCGAATGGTCAGGCGTGTCTGTCGTAACTGCGCTCAAAAGACCGAAGCGGCTTTGGTTGAACAAACAGCTTATCATCGCGAGGCAGGTGAGGAACGCACTGACTTCAGTTACGGTACCGGCTGCAAACTCTGTACCTACACCGGTTATCAGGGCAGGACTGGTATTTTCGAAATACTGACCATGAGCGACGAAATCAAACGATTAATTATTACCAGAGCCCCCGCCGCTGAAATTCGTAACCAGGCCATTAAAGAAGGAATGATTACCCTGGCCAAAGACGGCATGCTTAAGGCTGGAGCCGGCATTACCACGCCTTATGAGGTGCTGCGCAACGCCTATTCCATAGGTGATTAAGACCTTGAAATATACTGATGATTCAAAACATGTAAATAGGGAGCTTTGAGTTCATTAGATAAGGTGAGGTAAAGCGATATGGACTACACCTATATGGGGTATACCGGCGACAGGCAAATAGTGAAGGGAAGGATTTCAGCGGCCGATGAGCGCGCAGCCGCAAACATGCTGTCTAACATCGGCTATCGCGTGATAAGCCTTAAGCGAGCCACCTCCTTATTCTCATCTTCAAGCGGATTTTTCGCGGCAAAGGTTAAGACGGCGGAGATGGTTACCTTCTCCCGGCAACTGGCACTGCTCTTGGAATCAGGTGTCGGCATAATCCAGGCTCTGGAGCTTCTCGAAAATCAGACATCAGATAAGAGTCTGAAGAAGGTTCTTATCCAGGTAGTTAACGACCTTCGCGGGGGTAAATCTTTGGCAGCTGCTATATCTCAGCACCCTCGAGTCTTCTCAAAGCTTTACTGTAAACTGATCAGTGTCGGAGAGCAGACCGGCTCTCTGGAAACTGTGCTCAGGAGTTTAGCTACTTACACCGAACGCCAGTCAGCATCTATGTCCAAGCTTAAGCAGGCTATGATGTATCCTACCATTGTCTTCTGCCTGGCCATAGGTGTCGGCGCCGTCATGATCCTGTTCCTTCTGCCGCCGCTGATTGACATGTTTAGCACACTGGGCGGCACGCTGCCCCTGCCCACCAGGATACTTCTCGGCATGATGGGTTTCTTACAACACTATGGCGTATTTCTATTCGTAGGTATCATCGCTTTCGGTATAGTTGGTTTCCTATACGGCCGGACGCCAAACGGAGCTTATATGCGTGACAGGGTAATGCTGAAGATACCCGCGATCGGCCGTCTATTGCAGGTAACCGAACTGGCACGTGCCTGCCGTAGCCTGGCATTACTGTTTCGTGCCGGTTTGCCACTTCCCGAGGTTATGAACCTGACCATTCAAGCTGCCAGCAATAGAGTAATAGCCACAGCTTTAAAGCAAGTTGAATATGGCATGCTCAGAGGCCAGGGTTTAGCGAAGCCCATGGGCCAGAGCGGCATATTCTTGCCCATGATGGTGGAAATGGCTAAGGTCGGTGAGGAAACCGGTAACCTTGACGAAGCACTAGCTATGGTGGCGGATAACTACGAAATTGAAGCGGATAGGCGGATTCAAACCCTGCTTAGCCTCATAGAGCCGGTGATGACCATAGCCATGGGGCTGGGAGTTGGCTTTCTCGCCCTATCTGTGTTTATGCCCATTTACGGTTCCCTCAGCCTGGTAGGAGGAGCCGGAGGATGAGGAAAAGGGGTCAACGTACGATATTTGCCAGACTCGGCTTTGCTCGGAAGGCCGAACTAGGCATGACCCTGATTGAAGTACTCGTAGCTCTCGGTATTCTGGCTGCAGTTGCTGTTGTATTTCTCCTCGGTATGTCTACTTCATCAAAGGCAGTAATGGTCAGCCAGAAGAGCGTAGCCGCCGAAAGCCTAGCTAAGAGCGAGCTGGAGTATGTAAAGAGCAGTCCTTACGATAGCACGCACAATCCTCCCATATATGCCGTCGATCCAAATATCACAGTTCCTCAGGGTTATGGCGTAGCGGTGGCTGCCCAACGCCTGGACCCAAAAGGAGATGGAATCGGCAATGATGACGGTATCCAGAGGATAACGGTCACCGTCACCTATAATGGAGAAACAGCATTCAACCTGGTCGGCTACAAGGTGAATACAGGAGAGTGAAAACAACATGTAGCTGCGGGGCTTTATTGGCACACCCAAATCAATTAGCCACATGTAGCCACGAGGCTTTAGCCTCGTGCACCCCGACCTTAAAAGGTCGTGGATACATAGGTTAAGTTAAGGTGCAAATATGAAGCTGAAAACAACTCAAAAAGGCTTTACCCTGATTGAGCTGCTGGTGGGCCTATCCATAGCCGTTTTTGTAACGGGTGCCGCATCGATGACCATCATCACCATGATGAGGCTCAGCCCCCAGACCAATAACTGGGCTATCGCTCTACGCCAGGTCCAGAACACAGGCTACTGGATTTCCCGCGATGTCATGATGTCACAGACCATCGTTCCCGGTACGGGCTCCACCTTCCTGACATTGACACAGCCACAAATCCAGACACCCGCTAAGACTGTAGTCTACGAGTTCCAGGTCCAGCCTATTTCTGGTGAGCGATGGCTCATTCGGACCGAGAGTATCGGGGGAAGCATCGTAGGACAAACCGCCATAGCCCAATATATTTCTGAGCCAATTCAATATAACTACGACCCTGATTCTGATCAGCCTTACACCCTGACCTTTACCATAACCGCCACTTCTGGCAACGTGCCGGTAACCAGACAATATGAAGCTACCCAAAGAGTCCCGGCTGCGTCTCCGTAGCCGGCATGAAGGAGGTAATGATAAATCAACATGTAGCCACGAGGTTTTAACCTCGTGACCCCGACCTTAAAAGGTCGGGGCTACACTGGTGGGTGAAAGGTCGGGGCTACATTGATGGATGGAATGACGCCCCTAAAGGGTAGCAGTTACGTTGAAAACGGATTATGACAAACACTATCAGGAGATGTATGATGAAAATAATGTTGAAGAGAATACTGAGAAGCGAGAGCGGGCAGGCGCTGCCCATGGCACTGATTTTACTGGTGCTGGGAGGCTTGCTCGTCGTACCTACACTCAGCTTCATGACCACCAGTCTAAATGCCAACCGTACGATCAATACTAAAACCTCGGCGATTTATGCCGCTGATGCCGGCATACAGGATGCACTTTGGAAATTGGGAAACGGCGTTGACCCGTTCCCCAACGATGCAACCTCGTATGACCTTAAGGAAAATGAAACTCCAGTTATCATAAACGGCATGACAGTAACCGTGGAAAAACAGGCGCTGGTCGGCGACTTGTATACCCTCAGGTCCGTTGCCAAGCTCAACGGCGAAGTCAAGGCTGTGATAGTAGCTCAGGCAGTTTCCGGCTCCGACTTTTCCTGGCTGTTCGACCACGCCATTGTCTCCGAATCGAAGATAGACCTGAAATCCACCGATGTAATTTATGGCGACATTATCTGCGGCGGGAACATTGATACAAACGGAGCAACAATATACGGCGATGTTAAACCCAACGATGACACAGTAAAATTGCCCACGGAGGCGCAACTTACAGCCTTCTACTTGAGCAGGTTTGATGACACCGTGCGTGCTAACTCCAATAACTATTGGCCTGGTAACGACCCATATCCCCATCCATATACCCCAATTACTTACCCTGTCTCCGGTGGCACGTATTTAACTCCCCAAGTGCTTCCCTGGCTCTACTGCACCGGTGACCTGACCATAAACGGCAGCGGCTACGTCAAGCTGGGCGGTAACATATTTGTTAACGGCAAGTTCAAGCTAACAGACAAGCCCGTCATCCTAGACCTCAACGGGTATACTATCTACGCCACATATTACACGGACCCCTGCCCGACCACTCCGAATGCAAGTAACAGTGCGGTCTATTTTGGGTCTGATAGTAATCTGGTAGGACCGGGCTGCGTTATTGGAGTAGGGCATGTCGAATACCAACCCAACACGGGGCAGGGCAAGTATTTATTCGGCGCTGATGACGTGAATACAGGGACCACTACAGAACATAAGGACAGATTCCTTCTGTATAAATTCGACAATGCTAAGGAGGGTAAGCTAAGCAGCATACAGGTGAAGTGCTATATCCCCGACTCCGACCCTGCACCACTTCCAGCCCATGTCAAGGTGGCTATCTATGCTGACAACCATGGCGCGCCCGGAACCCTGCTGACATCAGGAACTTCTGGCAATATTACCGTATCCAGCTGGGCGCCGGTCACCGTCTCAGAGGTACTGGTTAACAAAAATACCCCCTATTGGCTGGCGGCCATAGCCGATTCTGATGTTATCAGCATGGAGACCCAAACAACCAGCAATAGCAAATATCAGGAGCCTGCGGATTTTGACACTTTTACCTTTGTCAACAACCCTTCAGGCACATTCACAAGCCCGGCACCGAAATACCAGATCCGGGGCTTTACCGGCGGCCAGGAGTTCATCTTTCTCATGTCCGTAAAGTGCACCACCAACCTAAAACCCAATGGCTCATTCTATGGCACCATAGCCGGCAATACCGAGGTCAACCTGCTGTCGAACTGTTTTATCAACCTGGTAGGCTTACCTGAGGAAGGGCTTAATTTCCCGGGCGTTAGCGGTACCAGCAGCGGTCCCGGCACCGGCGGCAATAGCCCGCCACTGCTCAACTACAACATACAGTAACATTCATCAGGCTGGATAGAAAAGCGTGCAGCTGCGGGGCTTTAGCCCGACTGTGTTTACATGAAACATGTAGCCACGAGGTTTTAACCTCGTGACCCCGACCTTAAAAGGTCGGGGCTACGCGGCATAAAATCTCAGATATCAAATCACAAACAATATCAAAATCCAAATGCTCCAAATTCAAAACCTTGACGGTTTTGGTCATTGATATTCGTAGTTGCTAATGTAGCCACGAGGCTTTAGCCTCGTGCACCCGACCCTAAAGGGTCGGGGCTACTATTTTTGCCTTTTACATCCCGCCCTAATTGACATTGAGTAGTCATACCCCTGTTTTTTTTAAACCAAACGTGCTACACTAGACGGCAATGCTTCAACCTGAGGCAACAGAGAAAAAGAAAGGATTTCTTGATAGATTGCCCAAGCTGGGACGGATAAGCCAGCTGGTGCTACTTATTGGTGTTTTTCTGATCATATTCATCCCTTTATGGATAATCAATCAGCAACAGCCGGAAAGGCAAGTCCAGTTAGAGACCACCCTTAACAACCTGCAGAAAATACTGGCTACGGGGCAAACGCCAAAAGCTAAATATGAAGCTGAGCTGGCTCAGGCTACGGCTGAGTCGGAAGCGGCTAAAGCTGCTTTCCCCCTTCCCAACCAGGCACCGGAAATAATGGATAGCCTGCTGGAACTGGCTCAACTAAATGACATATACGTCACGCAAACTGCGGTAACAACCTCGACACCGACAGGAAGTATAGGCCCGATATTGACTTTTCAGCTTGGTCTGAAAGGGCAGATACCTAAGTTCGAGAATTTCCTGCTGGCACTGGATACCAAGCTCCCAACATCTCAGATTAAGCAGTTTACATTTACAGTTGCAGGAGTGGGGGAGGAATATGACACTGCCAGCATTACCATTGACGTACGTTGCTACGGAGGTGGCAAGTAGCAGCTATGGTCACTTTAGACATTGAAGATAACTCTATAAAACTGATGGTGGTTAAAGGGAAGCAGGTAGAAGCGGTAGCCAGCATGCCACTGGAGCCAGGTCTGGTCCATGACGGCGTTATCGCCGACCCGGCCACTGTCGGCCGGCGTATTGGAGAACTTATAGCAGCTCAAGGCATTTCTGATAAGAAAGTTGTGGTTAGTATCAGCGGCATCCATTCCATATACCGCGTGGTCAACATACCTAAATTGCCAAATAAACTGATGGACGAAGCCGCCCGGCGGGAAATGGAGAGGGCGATGCCGGTGTCTCTGGACGAGCTTTATACTTCATGGCAGGCAATAAGTATATCAGACATAGAGACCGCCATCTGTCTCGTTGGCATGCCGCGGACTACAGTTGATGGTGTGCTCGACACCTTGAAGCAAGCCGGGCTACAACCTGAGGTCATGGACGTCAGGCCACTGGCCCTGGCCAGAGTTGTCGATGAGAGAGACGCCCTAGTAATAAATGTACAGCCCACCTGCTTTGACATCGTTCTCACGATTGATGGAATACCCGAATTGCTCCGTAGCCTGCCCTTCCCGGCGGATGCAGCTTCGCCAGATGAGAAGATATCTGAGGTAGAAGAAGAGCTGGAAAGGACCATCGCCTTCTATAATTCAAGCCATAAGGGAGGCGAAATCACTACCGGAGTGGCAACCTTAGTTAGCGGCGAGTTAAGCGAGACGCTGTCTGCCACGTTAGAGCATAGAGTTAAGCCATTACCCCAATTGCTATCCTATACCGATAGTCTAAATACCAGTGAATACGCGACCAATATCGGCCTGGCTCTCAGACAGGCACGGGTTGACATCAGCCCGGCGCGGGTTAAATTGAATGTTACGCCTGAAATCTATCTACCAAAGCCATTCCCTACCATGCAACTCGCTTCCTGGGCATTTATCTTCTTAGCCGTAGCGGTGCTCATCATCTTTGGTATATCAACGCTGATGATATATAAGGATACCATAGCCTTGATGGGTGAGGTCAATAACGCTCAATATCAGGTTGATGTCAGGCAAGGAACCGAGGCATCAATCAAGCAATTGCAGACGCAAACTGACGCTGCTACAAAGGCAGTTGCCGTGTTCAAACAACCCCTGGACAGCGCCAAGGCACAACGAGCCAAAGTAAATGGCGATATAAGCAGGGTAACCAGCTTGCTGCCGGGTATAGTCACGGTAAGCTCGATAACCTACGGTAGCCAGGGCCTGACCATAACCGGCACAGCTCCCGATGATACCACGATTGTTGATTATGTCCGCGCTTTGAGAAACTCTAACCAGTTCTCAGAAGTACTTATATCAAGCATGAATGAGCTGGCATTCAACAACTGGCAGTTCACCCTGACTTTGAAATAACTCAAGTTCTACAATGTAGGCACGACCTTTTAAGGTCGTGCCCTGCGGGGTCTAAAGCCCCACAGCTACATATCAGTAAATCTCAAATCTCAAATTCCAGGTTCCAAACAAATTCAAAGCACAAAATACCAATGACCAAAACCCCTTTTGAATTTGGAGCATTCGGATTTTGGCATTGTTTAGGATTTAGGGTTTAGAGCTTAGGGCTTCCCAATGAGGTTGTCCATATTACCACCAATGTAGCTCCGACCTTTTAAGGTCGGGGTCACGAGTTTAAAACCTCGTGGCTACATGTTGTTAATTGATTTGGATGGGATAAAAACCCCGAAGCCATCCTCCAAAATAACAAGGGCAGACCTTCACGGTCTGCCCTATTACTCCCTCTTAGGAGGTGCTTGACAACAAAGTTAAATCGTTACTAAGGCACGCATGGTAAATAATGGTCTTGTGCTGCCACGCCGGAAGTAATTGTATAAGTGCCCTTGGGGTCGGTCAGCAGCAAAGTTAAGGCCTTCAATTTGGCCGTGGTGTTACACTCGTCTACGGGATGGTCCACCATGCAAGCTGACACTGCAGTCTGGACGTTGTGCAGCTCGGTTTTGGCTGCCTCGGTGCAACCCCGGCCTATGAACTGAGTTACTCCTAATGTGACCACGCCCGCCAGAGCCGCCAGGATGCCGATTACCACCAGCAACTCGATGAGGGTAAAGCCTGCCTCTCCATACCTAAACGCATTACGCACTGTTCTCACTAACTTTCGCATTATGTTTTACCTCCTTTCTTTGCCATTTGCACACTTTCGTTACTATTGGCTAACTTTAGCAGCTTTATATTACTTCACTCGTACTAAGGCGTCAATACAAAAAAGTAGCTATTTGGTATGCCTTACAGATAGGAAATTAGTACTAGTTTGTATACAAGAGGGGCTGAGCCCATCTTGAACTTCCCATCGCGACGTAAATGTAGCCCTGACCTTTTAAGGTCGGGGTCACGAGGTTAAAACCTCGTGGCTACATGTTTGGTCTTAACACAGCAGACATGTACTGCCGGAAAGATCTATAATGGCGCTACATTGGAAAACCAATATACCGGAGTCAGCATCTACAAACGGGCATTGGAGATAACATGGCTGGCAGTCATCTTTCTAGTCCCTCTCTTCTTCAACCCTCAAAGCCACCAGATTTTCGCCATAAGTAAAGCTTCGCTGCTTGTATTTCTGGTTATGGCAATGCTGGCATTCTGTGTGGCCGACTGGATGCAAAGCCCGACCAGCCACAAGAAGCTAAAATGGCAAGTTATCCTCACCTCTCCGCTACACCTCACTATACTGATCTTCGGTTTGGTGGCAATACTGGCTACCGCAGCTTCCATAACCCCGGCTATAAGCTTCTGGGGAAGCTGGGACAGAAAGTCGGGATTGATTACATTGATATGCTGGATACTGTTCTTTTTGATTATGGCTCAACAACTACGCCATCGGGCACAGTTATTCAGAGCCGTATACACACTCCTATTATCATCAGGGGTTGTCTCTGTTTTAGGCATACTGCAATATTTCTTCCCTGATGCCCTGTATTGGCTATTACACTCTGCTCACAGTGGCAGGGTATTCTCTACTATAGGCAATCCTCTTTTCCTTAGCTGCTTCCTGGCTATGGTCATTCCATTTAACCTGGCTCTCATAGTATATTCGTGGAGCAAGTGCAAAGAGAGGAACAACACTAGAATACTAATCAGCCTGGTAATTCTGCTGGCGCTGCAGTTATGGTGTCTGTGGCTGGCGCAATATTCCATCACTATCCTTTTGTACATTATAGCCCCCATTGTCTTCATAATAGTCTTGGGCATAGTTAAGCGGAAAAAGCTTATGCTGAGCATCGGTGCTGTATCTATGCTTGCCCTGGGAATAATAGCCGGCTTGCTTCTAGCACCATTGCTGTTTACAACACCAAGGATTGAGAACCCCGGCTCCACCCAGAATTTGGAATCTGTTCCAATCTCTGAAGAGCTCGGGCTTCAGACTTTGGGATGGAGGGTACAATTTTGGCGAAGCACCATTGACATAGTCCTTAAGTCACCCGAGGTCCCATTTTCCAACGATAGGTTGCATGGTCTCCGGAGGCTTATCGGCTACGGCCCGGAGACGTTCATTGTTACCTTCCAGCTCTTTTTCCCCGACAAAATGAAAAGTAGCTATACTCACATGTCGGAGCTCATAGACCGGCCTCATAACGATTATCTATACCTGGCTGCCACAATGGGGCTGCTGGGACTAATGAGCTTTTTATCCATTCTGGCTGTCTTCTTCTACCTTTGCTTTCGTTATCTCCGCAGGGCAACAGCCGATATAGACAAATTGCTCTTAATAGCCATGGTGGCTGCCATGGTTCAATATATGGCTGACATCTTTTTCAACATATCTACAATATCCCCCGAACTTGTGTTCTGGTTGATGCTGGCCATGACACCTGTAATAGGCAGATTCATCGGGAAAAAAGAGCCGGCTAGGCCTGAGTTAGAGGAAGTAGCCCAGCTTACGGGGGGAGCAACGTCTTACGTCACCAGGACGAGATTCTTCTTATCTATTGGCTGCGCTGCAGCCTTGATAGTTGTCGGCACCGTCATCGCCATCAGACCGTTCTTAGCCGATATGTACTTACAGAAGGGTCTAAATCTACAGGCCAAGGGCAACGAGCAAGCCATCTACGCTTTTGACAAAGCAACCAGGTTAGAGCCTGGGGAAGCTGCTTACTGGCATTCGCTTGGAGCGTATAGCTATTATGTGGCCCAGCATGCCAGCGTAGAACCTTTCAAAACAAAAGTTTTATCCCTGGCCACCAGCGCTTACCATAAAGCAGTGGAGTTAAACCATTACGTTGCCTTCGAGCGCTATTCCCTGGCCGATGTCTACACATACTGGGCTGAGACAGGAGCTGCTGACAAATGGCCTGCAGC
>JBAVQV010000034.1:0-20915 GCA_049694415.1 Dehalococcoidia bacterium | reverse complement strand
CCCATAACCGAGCTTTTACCTCAGGAAACCGTAAACAAAATCGTGGAGCGAACGGTAAAAGGCGGCGGGGAAATAGTTGCCCTGTTGAAGACGGGAAGCGCCTTTTATGCACCGGCGGCGGCTACGGCTCAAATGGTCGAATCGATACTACTGGACAAAAAGAGAATCCTACCCTGCTCCGTCTCCCTCGAAGGTGAATATGGCATAAAAGACGTAGTAGTCGGCGTTCCAGCCAAGCTAGGTAAAAATGGTATAGAGCAGATAATCGAACTCAAGCTAACTGCAGAGGAAGGTGCTGCACTCAAGAAATCAGCCGAAGCCGTGCGGGAGCTGGCCAAAATAATGAAATTGGAGTAGTTGTCCAATGCGGGATATCGACTGTAAAAAGATAACCGAAGCCGTATCCAACCTCTTCCAAGACGCTTGCCTTCATCTACCAGAAGATGTGCTTATGGCCCTCAAGAAGGCACGGGAAAAGGAAGAGGCGCCAGTGGCCAAAGATGTGCTGGACAAGATTATCGAAAACACTGAAGTCTCGAACTGTGAGGGAATCCCCCTGTGCCAGGATACAGGTGCGGCGGTTGTTATGCTGGAGTTGGGGCAGGAAGTCCATATAGCCGGCGGTGAACTTTACGACTGTATAAACGAAGGAGTTCGCCAGGGATACGAAAAGGGCTATCTCCGTAAATCCATGGTCCGTCAGCCGTTTTCAGCCCGTGTTAACACCAAAGATAATACGCCGGCAATCATTCACACCGATATAGTACCCGGCGATAAACTTAAAATTAGCGTGCTGCCTAAAGGAGGCGGCTCGGAGAACTGCTCTCGCCTGACGGTTATGCCTCCAGCCAAAGGACGGCAGGGAATTATAGATTTCGTGGTAAATCTTGTCGAAGAGTCAGGCAGCAACCCATGTCCACCAATCGTTATCGGGCTCGGCATAGGCGGAACCACAGATAAAACCATGGCTATGGCTAAAAAGGCGCTGCTGCGTAAAATCGGCGAGCCGAATCCTGACTCGGAAGTTGCCGAGTTGGAGAAAGAGATTCTAAAACGTATCAACAATCTGGGCATCGGACCCATGGGTTACGGCGGCAGAACGACCGCCCTGGCCGTCCATGCTGAAGTCTTCCCGGCTCATATCGCCAGCATGCCGGTTGCCGTCAACATACAATGCTGGTGCGCTCGTCACAAGGAGACAATACTGTGACGGGCAGAAAACACGATGTTATAGTTCTGGGCTCAGGGCTTGCCGGACTACGTGCTGCTATCGAGGCTGCCCGAAATCCAGACCTCGATGTTGCCATCGTCTCTAAAGTACAGTTGATGCGTTCGCATTCAGTCTGCGCCGAAGGCGGCACCGCAGCAGTCATGCAACCCGAAGAAGGAGATAGTTTCGAACTCCACGCCTGGGATACAGTCCGAGGCGCCGATTTTCTCTGCGACCAGGACGTGGTGAAGCGCTTCGTTGAAGAGGCGCCTAAGGAAATTTTGCTGCTAGAGCACTGGGGTATACCCTGGTCGCGGCGCCCGGACGGACGCATAGCTCAACGACCGTTCGGCGGCCACTCTTATGACCGAGCCGTCTTCGCTGCCGATAAGACCGGCTTTGCCGAAATGCAGACCCTCTATGACACGCTGCAGAAATATACCAATATAAGCCGGTACGATGAATGCTATATCAGCTCCATCGTAATAAAAGACAACGTTTTCTGCGGCTTGACCGCGTGGGACCTGACCAGTGGTGAGTTCTTCTTAATTCAAGGTAAGGCTCTGATTATTGCCACTGGCGGTGCCTGCCGCATGTATGGCTTCACTACTTATTCTCTTACTGCCACCGGTGATGGTTTGGCTATGGCTTACCGCGCCGGATTGCCTATCAAAGACCTGGAATTCGTCCAATTCCATCCTACCGGGCTGGTACCGTCGGGCATACTGATTACAGAGGCAGCACGAGGTGAAGGGGGCTACCTGCTTAATAATAAAGGCGAAAGATTTATGGAAAAATACGCTCCATCTAAAATGGAGGTAGCTCCTCGAGATATTGTGTCACGCTCCGAGATTACTGAAATCGAGGAGGGTAGAGGGTTTCAGGGTCCTGATGGCCTCGACTACGTTCACATTGACCTGCGTCATCTGGGTGCTGCCAAAATCAACGAACGGTTGCCCATGATTCGAGAGGTTGCTATAAAATTTAACTTTATCGACCCCATTTTCGAGCCTATACCCGTAAGAGCCGCCGCCCACTATTTTATGGGCGGCGTCCATACCGACATTAATGGAGCCACGCCAGTACAAGGCATCTGGGCAGCCGGAGAAGCCGCCTGTGTTTCACTACACGGCGCTAACCGTCTCGGCTCCAACTCTACTGCCGAATGCCTCGCCTGGGGCAAGATAACTGGAGACGAAGCTGCCAAATATGCTGTTAAGCAAAAAACCCTACCTCCACCTCCCAAAGAAACAAAATTGAAAGACGAGGAGGCTAGAGTCTTCAACAGGTTCAGCTCTAAGGGCAAGGAAAGCGCCTATGCCCTTCGCAAGGAGCTGCAGAAGACGATGGACAACCAGGTAGGCGTCTTCCGCACCGGCTCCGGCCTTAAGACAGCACTCGATAATATCCGGGAAATAAGGCAGCGCCTGCCGGGTATAAAGGTCGAAGACCGGGGACGCATATATAATACCGATTTGCTCAGCACCCTGGAAGTCGATAATTTGCTTGATTTAGCTGAAATCATCGTCACCGGGGCTGTAGCCCGTACCGAGTCCCGCGGAGCTCACTCTCGACGCGATTTTCCCAAGCGTGACGATGTCGACTGGCTGAAACACACCCTGGCGCACTATACGCCAAAAGGGCCTCGACTCGACTACATTCCGGTAAACATCACCATGTGGCGACCGGTAGAAAGGAAATATTAGGGAGTTCACTATGAGACAGATACGGCCGCGACAAAACTATCTGGGAGTCGGTGGCTGGGTTTGGGCAGGCAACTACAAGCTGGAACGCTACCTCTACATACTGCACCGGGTAACCGGCCTGGGAATATTGCTCTTCCTGCTGGTCCATTTGATTGTGACAACCTTTTTCCGGATTCAGGGGCAGGAAGTGTGGGAGAAGGCAATGACAGTTCTTAACAATCCCTTGTTTAAAACCGGCGAATATCTGGTAGTTGTTGCCTTCGTTTACCATGCCTTAAACGGCTTGCGCCTCATCTTGCAAGAACTCGGTTTTATGATGGCAAAGCCGATTCCGCCAATATACCCTTATAGTGATTCGCTGCGTAAAAAGCGCACCTGGACAATGGCAATTATAGGCATAATCATAATCCTGTGCCTGGTGTTCTTTTATGACTTCATCGTGGGAGGCTGGTAATGCGCTATACCTACCTGTGGTTGATGCAACTTGTTACCGGTGTGTTAATAGCAGTGTTACTGGGCATACACATGGTCATGCAGCACCTCAAAGATATCCTCGGTTTCTTTGGTGTCAATCTAAATGACCCGGCTTCGTGGCAGTCTATGATGGAAAGGTCTCGCCAAGTTATATGGGCTGGGATATACATAGCTTTGCTGGCTGTTGTCCTGTATCACGCCCTCAACGGGCTGCGCAATGTCATACTCGAGCTGACGCCGTCGGTCAGGACTGAACGCGTGGTAACTCGGGTTATCGTAGCTTTTGGCATCATCATCTTTGCCTGGGCTAGCTATGTGCCGATTGCCCTGCTGTCCCGCTAGGAGATATTGTGGATAAACAAAAAATTGAGCAGATAACATTCAGAGTCCAGAGATACGACCCGGAAAACGGTGGTAAACCTCATTTCCAGGAATTCATAGTGCCGTCCAGTAGAGGTATGACAGTGCTCTATGGTCTCATCTATATCAAGGAAAACCTGGACAGCACCATTGCCTTCCGTACCTCCTGCCGTATGGCGATATGCGGCTCCTGCGGCATGCTTATCAATAACTATCCTCACCTGGCCTGCCACACTCAGATAGAAGAGTTCCATTCGGACAGATTAACCATCAAGCCATTACCAAACTTCCCCATCATCAAAGACCTGGTAGTTGATTTGACTCCGTTCTTCGAGATACACAAAGCAATTAAACCATACATTCTCCGTAATGATCTTGAAGAAATGGAAAACCCCGTCTCTGAATACGCCCAGCCACACCAGGCATTAGAGAGTTTCCTGCAGTTCACCTACTGCATTAAGTGCGGCATTTGTGTCTCGGCTTGCCCTACTTCAGCCAGTGACAAGCTGTTTCACGGACCACAGGCTCTGGCTCAGTGTTATCGCTACTGCGCCGACAATCGTGATGACGGCGAGCTGGAAAGATTCCCGGTGGTGGGCACCGACCACGGTGTGTGGCATTGCCACCTAGCCGGCGCCTGCTCGGAATCCTGCCCCAAGGGAGTAGACCCGGCTCTGGCTATTCAACTGCTGAAAAGACATCTGGTATCCCGAACTCTAGGACTCGGTAAAAAGAAGCCGCCGGCGTCGACAGTACCGCCTCCTGCCCAATCTAAATCCAAACTGCCTTTCCCTGAGTTCACCGTGAAACAAGACTAAACGAATGTGGCTACGGAGAAATAGCGATGGCAACTGTAAATATAAAATCGCCACTTGATGAAGAAACTATCAAGAAACTGAAAGCCGGCGACCAGGTTTTCATTAGCGGCATTATCTACACGGCTCGAGACGCCGCCCACAAACGCCTTGTTGAAGCTTTGGACAAGGGCGAAAAGTTACCTTTTGACCTAACCAATCAGACTGTTTACTATATGGGCCCATCTCCAGCTAAGCCTGGGCAGGTTATCGGCTCAGCCGGACCGACAACCAGCGGTCGAATGGACAGCTACGCCCCTCGCCTTATGTCTGCCGGCCTTAAAGGAATGATAGGCAAAGGTAACCGGTCACCAGCGGTGAAAGATGCCATTAAAAAATATAAAGCAGTGTACTTTGCTGCCATCGGTGGGGCTGGAGCACTCATTTCCAAGAGCATCAAGAAGGCAGAGGTAATAGCTTACGAAGATTTAGGTGCGGAGGCAATACGCCGCCTGGAGGTAGAAAACTTTCCAGTCACTGTCATTAACGATATCTATGGCGGCGACTTATATGAACAGGGTAAGGCCAAGTACCAAATTAAGGCATAACTTTCGCAGTTAACTGCCTTTCATCCCTAGTGAGATAACTCTAAGCAGACCGGCAATGCTTTTAGCATCACATATTTCGCCGGAAGCAATGAGGTCAGATACTTTAGCCAGTGGCACTCGAACGACCTCTATTTCATCGGTGTCTTCTGCTTCAAGCCGGCTGGGTATAAGATATGTAGCCAGATAGAGGTGCAAATACTCGGTGCAATAGCCGGGAGCTGAATAGAAACCACCGAGCTTATCAATTTTATTAGGCAAATAGCCGATCTCTTCCTGTAACTCACGGCGGACACTGCTAATGGGTTGCTCACCGTGGTCTACGCCGCCAGCCGGGATTTCTAAAAGCCTCTTGCCCACGGCTTTGCGATACTGACGAACCAGAATAACCCTGTCCTTAGAGTCCAGAACCACTACCGCCACAGCATCGCTATGCTCCACAATTTCCCTGGTGGTCACTTTGCCGTTGGGCTTGCGCACCGTATCGACCCGCAATTTAACCGCCCGACCATCATAAATCCCCTGGCTAGAAATAGTCTTCTCCATATCAACTCTCACCTCTATAATCATATAACACGGGCAATGCCGAATAGAATTCAACGATGGTTTCCATCATCGCCTTAAGGAGATTGCTAGGAACTAGAATCCGCCTGATAATATTTTCTGTAGAGCCTCACTTTGGGTATCAGAGGGTATAATTTCTTTCGAGGTTCTGTAATAGGTCCACTTACCTGCAGTAAGTTCCCCAGCCATTCCTAAACCAGGACCACTTATGCAATAAGTGGTCCTGTTAATTGCCTGCATCTCCCAGTCCCCCAAGTGCTCAATGACGCTTAGAAGGGTTGATGCAGATAGGTGTCCGGCTTCCAATTTTACCTGCCTCTGTTTCTCAAGAGTGGACTTTCGCCATTTAAGTTCACTGTCAACCGTTTCCCAATCGCTCTGTGTTTTTGTCGCTAAATCGGTAACCTTAATTGCGGCGTGAAAATGTTGATTTGGAGTCCCAATTCCATGGACTGTTAGTTCTAGTGCCGTTACCTCGTACTGGTCATTTTTGAATTTATCTAAGCTTTCTGGTGTCACCCGACTATGCCATGAACCATACTTATACTCTGAGAGCAACTCGACCTTCTGATTCTCTATCCATTCTAGTGCCGGAACTACCACCTGCTCCAGTTTTAATAGCTTCTCTTCAGTCGTGTAGAGATTCTGGTCTATGCTCTCTAACTCCGAATCTACCTTATCTATAGTGCCCGCATTCGTCTGTATTAAACAATCAACAAACTCCTCTGTGATAACCTTCTTGGATACGCAGCCAGTTGATACGCTAAATAGCATGAGCGATATTAACAAGATAATTAGAATTGGTCTCTTCATTTTCAATCTCTATTTGAAAATAGTGTACTGACTGCACGGTCAGTTGTCTCAGCAACCTCACCCTCCGCCTCCGCCTCCGCCTCCACCTACACCTACACCCACATCCATATATCCATATCCATTTCCACCATCTCTTCCTATCCTGGTTGTATTGGACTCCACGTCGTCTAAGTTGACCCCGAGGGGAGCAGGTGGATCGGGTTCCTCAAATTTCTGCTCCTCCAGCCATTTTATCTGGGCGTACACAACCTCACGCGCTGTTGCACTAAGAGAATCAGATTCAGATTTCCCGCCTCGATAGCCAATCTGCTCACCTAGCCATTTCACATGGCCATACACAACCTCGCACAGCGCTGCAATTGGAGAACCAAATTCAGATTTACCACTCTGACAACCGATTCCTCCGATAAGCTGAGCTAGCACAATTAGGCTAACCATTAGCGCTGCGAGTAGAGCATACCTTTTAGTCATTTTTGTCTTCTTACTGCAGTCAACAGTATATCCGCCTTCACATTTTCTTTTCCACGCCCACCTTTCACAGTTCCACTACTGTATTCTCGCCCGGCTTCGGCGTAAAAAGTTTAGTACCGCGGATTCCGTTGCTCTTTAGCTTTATATAGCCACCATCCAAAGTTATTCCCATCAAGTCACACCTGACTCAAAATTATAGATAAGGGCCACCTCATCGCAATCTGGAAACTTGGGACAGCGGTAACATTCCGACCATACCTTGCGCGGCAATTCCATCTTATCTACCCGACGAAAATTGTATTTTTCGAAGAAAGCCGGCTTGTAGCTAAGACAAAATACCGTAGGAATCCCCAGCTCTTTGGCTTCATCAAGGCAAGCTTCAATAAGCACTGAGCCTAAGCCCTTGGCCTGCTTATCTTCGCTTACGGCTAAAGACTTAACCTCAGCCAAATCAGCCCAGTTAATATGAAGCGCCACACAGCCGATAAGTTGATTATTCTTATCTCTGACCACAAAAAAGTCACGCAGGTTCTCATATATCTCGCTTAATGCCCGTGGCAGCATCTCGCCTTTGTCGGCGAAGCTGTTTACCAGCTCATGTATCCGCTGAGCGTCATTTATTTTAGCCTTTTCTACCTTCATTATTTCTTCCCTTTAAGTCTCGATTCCAGATAACTGTAAAAATAAGCCCTGGGACGAATTCTTAGGAAGCGCCCAACATGAGGGCTAAGCTTAACTCTAACTTCGTCTCCGCTGGCTAGTTGCGATTCGACCTGCCCGTCAATGCTGAGCATAGCTTCATGAACTGTAGTCACCTTAAACTGAATTTTAGCCTCAGGCGGCAAAACCACGGCCTTGTCCGGAGCCAGATGAGGACAAACCGGCTTGAATACGATTTCCTTAGCTTGTGGATAAAGGATTGGCCCGCCAGCCGCCAGTAAGTAACCGGTGCTACCGGTAGCCGTGGCCACTATAACACCATCCGCCCGGTGATTAGCCAGAATTTCACCATCAACCCTGGTCTCTATCTGGACCAGCCGGGCCAGGCTCCTCCGGCCGACAAAAACGTCATTCAATGCCTGGAAAACCTTACCCTGAGACGGCAATTCGGCTTCAAGCATGGCTCTTTCTTCAATCCAACCTTCGCCGCCCAGGAGCCGGGGCAGCTTATCAAAAGCTTCCTCAGCCTTAAGCTCAGTCATAAATCCCAGATTACCCAAGTTTATGCCCACCACCGGCACTGCACCGGGCACGATGGCACGTACGGCCCTAAGAATGGTGCCATCGCCGCCAATGCTCAAGATTAAGTCCGACCCGGCTATCTGCGGTTTTGCTTTATTCTCTTCCCAGGCCGAGCAAGTCCAGAACGAAATACCTTGAGCGCTTAAGAACTTCTCCAGCTCACCGCTAAAAGCCTTAGCTTTCTCGATCTTGGGATGATACAAAATGCCGACCCGTTTCACAGCAAATGGAGTCTATCACCGCCAGCGAGAAGGTGTCAAATTGGGGCTAAGCACGATATAGAAGGAATAACAGATTGAAGACGAGCAGCTTATGAGCCAACGAAAATTTTGGCAGCAGCTTCAGCGATGCTGACAAAACCACCGGGGATGACACCTAAAAGCACGACGAAGAGGCAGCAGAGGCCTAAAGCGGTACGCAGTGCCCAGGATGAGGGCACCTTCTTCTCCGAAGTTGGAGCACCTAACCACATCACTTTCACAACCCTCAAGTAGTAGAATGCAGAAATGGCACTGTTTATCACCGCTACGATAACCAGCCATAGCAAGCCATTTTGAACCGCTCCACTGAAAATGTAAATCTTGGCAATGAGACCTGCTGTCGGCGGTAGACCAATCAGTGAAATTAAACATAAAGTTAAAGCTGCAGCCAAAAGCGGCGCGCGTTTTCCCATACCTGTATATTTATTAATCTCATCGCTATCAATTGTGTTAGAGATGGCTATTACTGCGATAAAGGCTCCCAAATTAGTCACGGCATAGCTCATGAGGAAGAAAATCAGGCCGCTTTGCCCCAAGGCGTCATTCCCCACCGCCATACCCACCGCCGCCAGCCCCACCATAAGGTAGCCGGCTTGAGCTATACTGGAATAACCGAGCATTCGTTTGATATTGCTTTGAAGAATAGCCGCCACATTGCCTACCGTCATAGTGATAGCGCTCAAAACAGCAAACATCATTCCCCAGTTAAGGCTGAGCCACTCGGGGGAGCCAAGGGCGACGAAGAAAACTCGTAGAATAACGGCGAAGCCCGCCGCCTTGCTGGCCACTGAAAGATAAGCAGTAATCGGCGTTGGTGCACCTTCGTACACATCGGGCACCCACATCTGGAATGGGAAACAGGCAATCTTAAAGCCGAAACCAGCAGCCAAAAGAACCATAGCCAAAAGCAGAGCCGGATTACTTATCAGGCCGGCGCCGGGCATGCCCTGAACGTACTCGGCAATGCACATCAGGCAAGTCCTTCCCGTAAAACCGAATACCAGGGCCATGCCGTAGAGAAGCACCGCCGAGGCAACAGCACCCAGCAGCAGGTATTTCAGTCCAGCCTCGGAAGACTTCCGGTCTTTTAAGAAGCTGGCCAGCACGTATAAAGAGATGCCGGTTAATTCTAAGGAGACATAGATGGAAATCAGGTCGGACGCCGCCACTAGCAGCATCATGCCTACAGCCGAGATAAGTACCAGCGCATAATACTCGCCTTGAAATTGCTTGAATTTGCTTACGTAGTCTTGAGAGGCCAGTATAATAAGGCCGGCAGCTACCAACATTAAAAGCTTGAAGAAAAGGGCGAAGTTATCAACCGCCAGCATACGGCCGAAAATAGCGACACCGGGTTCTCCCCACATCGCCACCGTAAAACCTGCAGAAACTATCACACCGGCTATGCCAATGCCAGCCAGGACTCTCTTTTGCTTGATAAACAGGTCAAGCAATATAATCGCTAAGGCAAAACCCAGCAGACTGAGTTCGGGTGTCAGAAAACGAAGCTCATTTAATGTCATTGATTAAACCATCCGTGTCATAAACCTACTAATCTGGCTATCGGCTCAATCCCCAGTTTAATAACATTGGTTAGAATAGCCGGGTAGATGCCGACCAGCATAATAGCAGCCACAAAAGAGAAGATACATATCTTATCGACATTGTTGGCATCAGGTACTTTGCTGAATTTCTCCAATGGCGGGCCATAAAAAACTCGCTGCAGCATCCACAAGATATAGCCGGCAGTCAAAACAATGCCAAAGACACCAAGAATGGTATACAGTTGAATGCCGGCAACGGCCGGACTCGAGTAACTTCCCACAAAGGTGATAAACTCAGCAGCGAAACCGCTTGTGCCCGGTAACCCCAAAGATGCCAGACCCGCTATACTGAAGACCACTACTATAACCGGCATCTGTCGGGCTAGCCCACCGAGATTATCCAGATTTCGTTCGTGAGACTTATCGTAAACCAGCCCGACCATAGCGAACAGAAGCCCGGTGATAATGCCATGGCTGAACATTTGCAAGACAGCTCCGGTGAGGCTTATTTGACTTAAGGCGAAAACACCCAGAAGAACGTACCCCATGTGGCTGACGCTACTATAAGCGATCAGCCGCTTTAAGTCCTTTTGCCTTAAGGTCACCGCAGCTCCATAGAGCACACTGACAACAGCCAGGACCACCAGTATCGGAGCATATTGCAAAGCGACCTTAGGGAAAATGGTGACACAAAGCCGAATCATCCCGTAGCCACCCATCTTAAGCAATGCCCCGGCCAGAATTACGCTGGCTGCTGTCGGAGCATCAGTGTGGGCGTCAGGTAACCAGGTGTGCAGTGGAAACACCGGCAACTTAATAGCGAAACCGATGAAAAGTAAGAAGAACATAGCCGCCAGTGGAATAACTGCTTTAGTAGCAGGCATACCGGCCAGCTCCATCATGTTCAGGCTGCCGGTCGAAAAATAGATGCTTAAAATGCCAGCCAGCATCAGGGCGCTGCCGACCAGTGTGTATATCACGTACTTGATGGCTGAGTATTCTTTTCTGCCGCTCCCCCAGACCGTGATGAGGAAATACATCGGGATTAGCTCCAGTTCCCAGAAAAGGAAGAATAGAACGAGGTCTAAGGAACAAAAAACTCCCAGTATGCTCGTCTCTAGAAGCAATAACCAGATGAAATACTCCTTAGGCCGTAATTGGATATTCCACGATACCAGCACCGCTAACACGCCAAGAAACGTCATTAGAATAACCAGGGGTAAGCTAAGGCCATCGACACCGACATGGTAGAAAGCATTGATTGCTGGAATCCAGGAAAGCTTTTCCTCGAATTGAATTTGCCCGATAGCGCCGTTAGAACGATCAAAAAAGTAAAAGACAGCGATTGATAGAGCAAATGAAGCCAGGGTGAATATCAGGGCTGTAAGCTTTACGGTCTTTTGCTGCGGTTTAGGCAGCAAAGCAATAATTACCAGCCCGACCACCGGCAGGAAGACTATGGTTGATAGATAAGGAAAACTCAAATCACTCTACCTCAGAATCAATCGTCACCCTGAGCGACAGCGAAGGGTCTCCAGATTGTCCTGAATAACACGAAAGATTCTTCGCTCTGCTCAGAATGACACAATGCTCGAAATCAAACATCTTTTCCTCAGCCAAATAGATAAAAACATACTGCTATGGCTACAATGCCTATGGCGATAGCTATACCGTAAGCTTGCAACTGCCCTGTCTGCGTCCGCCGTATAACTCCGCCAGCCTCAGCAGTACCGCTAGCTACACCATTAACCGCACCGTCAACTACACGGGAGTCAAATATGCTGAGCGCTTTAAAAATTCCGTCGACTAGAACTTTGACTACAATGACCTTCTCATAAAGCTCGTCGAACCAGTATTTATGATAAAACAGAGTATAGACAGGTTTGAAAATTCTGCCTACAGCTTCAGCCGATAGCCATTTGGCACTGTACATGGCGTATGCCAGGAAAATGCCCAAACCGGCTAATATCAGCGATATTAAAGGCAGCGGATGGCCGAGGACACCAAAAAAACCCTGGACAAAGCCAGGCGCTTCCCCGCTTACGCTATGACCCAAAAATTGCCCGAATGAGCCGGTAACGTTCAACCAGCCTGACACGATAGACAAGACCGCCAGAATAGCCATGGGAATAACCATTACCGCCGGTGATTCGTGAAGTTTTTTACCACCATGTCTGCCGTGGCTTGACGCGGCTCCACCCCGATACTCTCCGCCGAAGGTTAGGAACACAGCTCGGAACATATAAAAAGCTGTCATAAACACGGTTATCATAGCCAGATAGAACAATATCGGATTGTTAGCCAGTGAATAAGCCAGTATTTCATCCTTGCTCCAGAATCCGGCAAGTGGCCAGATGCCAGCTATGCTAATTGAAGCAATGAGAAAGGTAATAAAGGTCCACGGCATCGCTTTGCGTAAACCACCCATCTCCCGCATGTCGAAAGTCCCGGTGCTATGATTTACACTGCCGGCCCCAAGAAACAGCAGCGCCTTAAAGAAAGCATGGTTGAACAGATGAAAGATGCCAATGGCAACGCCGCCAACACCCAGACCCAGCATCATATAGCCTAGCTGGCTGATTGTAGAATAAGCCAGGACACGCTTAATATCAGTCATCACCAGGCCCATGCTGGCGGCGAAAATGGCTGTAAAACCACCGATAACGGCTACCGTAGTCAGGGCTGCCTGAGAATGCTCAAACAATGGGAAGAAACGAGCTACCAGGAAAACTCCAGCAGCCACCATTGTGGCCGCATGAATCAAGGCGCTGACCGGCGTGGGACCTTCCATGGCATCAGGTAGCCAGACGTGTAAGGGGAACTGCGCCGATTTGCCTACAGCGCCGGAGAAAATACCGAGAGCCGCCCAGGTTAAAGTTGACCCGGCCAGGACTCCTGTAATGGCTAAACTGTGCAGTTGCCCGATATCAAAGGTTCCTGTATTGTAGAAAAGTAAAAGGATAGCAGCCAGAAAACCGAAATCACCGAAACGGGTGACAATAAATGCTTTCTTAGCGGCATTGGCAGCAGCTGGCCGGTGAAACCAGAAGCCGATGAGCAGATAAGAGCCTAAGCCGACACCCTCCCAGAAGAGAAACAGGAAAACGAGGTTATCGGCCATAACCAGGCCCAACATGCAGGCAGTGAAAAGAGACATGAAGGCGAAATAGCGATGGTAGCCCGGGTCGCCGTGCATATAGCCCTGAGAGTAAATTTGCACCATCAGGCTGACAAAGCTGACCACCACCACCATTACTGCGGTAAGAGAATCAACTAACAGCCCTACATGGACACTGAGGTTGCCAATCACCACCCACTGTATGTCAGGTATAGCCAGCTTATGCCCCGGCGTAGCCAGGACTTCCACCAGCACCCACAAAGAGAGCAGGAAAGAGATGCCAATAGCACTGATAGTTACGTAGCCGCCCAACCTGGGGCGATTATTAAAGAAAGGCCGGAGAATAAAGGAAATAACAATAAGCGATAAAAAGGGTAACAGGAATATCAGCCAGGGAACCTGGTGTGGCATCAGAGTTTCCTCAAGACCTCCTCGATAACATGTACCTTCTCCTGGGACACATAAATTCGATAACTGGCTAACTCGCCGCTATCCGGCTTCTTATCCGGGTCGGGTAAAATACGCGTCGGTATACCCTCGCCTTCGAAATATTCTTTCCACATCTCGGCCATTATCAAATTGCGTGCGCTTTTTACCTGAACCCACATGTCTTAGCTCACTACCACTTCATTAAATCGAATTTATCGACATCAACCGATTCGCGATTGCGATAAATGGTGATTATTATAGCTATGCCGACTGCGGCTTCAGCGGCAGCCACAACTATGACGAATATGGCAAATATCTGCCCGGTAAGAAACATAGGCACAACGTAGCGAGAGAAGGCAACCAGTGCGATGTTCACTGCATTCAGCATAATTTCGATGCACATCAAAATAACTACCGCATTGCGCTTGGCCAGAACCCCATATAATCCAATACAGAAAAGAACTGCTGACAAAACAAGGTAATGGTCTAGTCCAACCGACATTTCTATTTCTCCCTCATAAGCACGATGGCACCGAGTATGGCCGCCAGCAGCAATACGGCACTAATTTCTACAGGCAATATATAGCCACCCTGGCTGAATAAGTTGGTACCAATGGCTGCCGTTGTCGGCTGTAAAGGCGGTTCATCATTTGTTTCCCATTGAGTGCTAATCACTGTAAAGACCATCGTCCCTAAAAGCAGCAAGCTCACCACCAGGGCAGGAATACGCAACTTACCAGGCGGGCTACCGTGCCAGACCTCGCGCGTAAGCATGACTGCCACAATAATCAATATTGAGATAGCTCCAACGTAAATGAGTATCTGCACAACTGCCAGAAAGTCTGCGTAAAGGGTTATGTAAAGTATAGCTATGGTCAAGAAAAGCAGAACCAGAGACAGAGCTGCCCGAAAAACGTCACGAAGAACCACGACAGCCAACGCTGCACCGACGGTCAAAACGGCTAATAACCAGAAGACAATACTAGACACCGCGACCTCTCTTTTTACTCAGCCCCAGCCAGCTCAATTTTTGTCCGCCTTCCTTCTTGTTCCAAAAAACCAGCAAACTCTGTTTTGGTAAGCTCGCTTCAATCAGCGGCCGAGCGTACCCGCTTGGCTGTCTAATATCAGATAATTGAAGCTGTTCTTTACTCAGGATAACATCACTACGCCGGAACTGAGACCTTTCGTAGCTGCGACCCATGGCCAGAGCGTCATAAGGGCAAGCCTCAACACATAAGCCGCAGAACATGCAACGCCCGCAATCTACTTCAAATTTATCAACCACATAATTATTCATGTCGCCCACATGAGTGATAATTTCTATATTCCCCTGCGGGCAAGCCTTGGCGCAAGTGGCACAGCCGGTACATCTATCCAGATACCAGACAAGCTCGTTGCCTCTTATACGCCGGGAAACAACTAACTTCTCTTCAGGGTATTGCAATGTAATCGGCGCGCGGAATAGATGCTTGAAGGTTAAAGCCATCCCCTTAGCTATGCCGATTCCATATCTCTCAAACTTCAACTCGGCCGCCTCCTAAGCTAAACAGTCTTGACCATAACAGGACCAGAACGCCGGCAGATACAACATTGATTACTACTAATATCCATAGATTAATTTCCGGGAGCCATAGCATCTCAGCAGCGATGACAAAAAGGTTTATTATTGCCATGGGCAGCAGGCCCTTCCAGGCAAAGGTCATTAACTGGTCCACTCGTAGCCTGGGCAGAGTGGCCCGCATCCAGACAATGACCGAAAATACCGCGAAGACTTTAATCAAAAACCAAATAATCGGCGGCAAAAATGGACCTTTCCAGCCGGCGAGGAATAACGTTGTTACAATACAGGAGTAAGCCAGGGCATGACCGTACTCGCCCAGATAGAACATAGCAAACTTCATTCCGGAGTATTCAATATGGTAGCCGGCAACGATTTCAGAGTCAGCCTCTAGAAGGTCAAACGGGCTACGGTTCATCTCGGCTACTGTGCCCAGGAAAAAGATGACAAAACCGAGCGGCTGCAACACAAGGAAGGGAATGCTCTGCGCAGCCACAATTTGAGTCATTGACAATGACCCCGCCATCAGTACCACACCGAGAATTGCTAGCACGACCGGCAGCTCATAGCTCACCATCTGGGCTACCCCCCTCAGAGCAGCTATTAAGGCATACTTGTTATTTGATGCCCAACCTGCCATGTATATACCGACTGTCGATACGGCGCTGACAGCAACCACATAGACTATACCCACATTAAGGTCGGTTAAGATAGCGCGTTGGCCTATTGGCACTACGGCAAAAATCATCAACACCGGCACAAAGACAATCACCGGTGCCAGCCAGTGAATCACTTTATCTGCCTTAGCCGGCACAATATCCTCTTTTAACAAAATTTTCACAGCAGTTGCTATCGGCTGGAAAATCCCCTCCGGTCCCAGTCGATTGGGGCCCAAACGGATTTGAAACCTACCTAGCAATCGCCGCTCAAACCAAATGAAGACAATAACCAAAACTACAACGAATGCCAGAACGACTACTATGCCGACTATACCCGGCACAACATAGGCTGCCCAATCGGGCCAGATGCCGCCTAGCCACAAGCGAAACTGTTCCAGCAGAGTCATTACCGGTCTATCTCCCCCAATACAACATCAATGCTGCCGAACGTAATTATCAAGTCGGCTACCTTCCAACCGACCACCATTTCTTTCAATGCAGTCAAATTAATCAGCGTCGGCGGACGGATATGAAATCTATAAGGAGCGATGGAATTATCGCTAACCAGAAAGAAACCCAACTCTCCTCGCGGTGATTCAATATGCGCGTAAACTTCACCCACCGGGGGATGTAATAACTGAGGCACCTTAGCCCAAACCTCACCCCTGGGTAACTGTGCTATGGCCTGCTCTAAAATACGAACGCTTTGTCTCATCTCCTGCATCCGCACCCAGTATCGGTCATAGTTATCCCCAACAGTGCCTACCGGCACGTCAAAATCAAAGCGGTCATAGATGGAATAGGGATCAGCCTTGCGTAGGTCCCACTTCACACCGCTGGCTCTAAGCACTGGGCCGCTGGCTGCAGTGTTTATAGCGGTATCTCTGGGTAAAATGCCAACCCCCTTAGTCCTGGCCAATAAAACCTCATTCTGCAATAGTAGCTGATCATATTCATTAATAAATCCCGGCATCTCAGCCACGAACTTCTTCAGTGCCGGTAGGAATTCTTCAGGTATGTCTTGGCTCACGCCGCCAATACGCATATAATTATAAGTAAGCCTCTGACCGCAAACCATCTCAAACAGGTCTAAGAGCTTCTCCCTTTCTCGCCACATATATAATACCGGTGTCATCATGGCTCCGAGATCGTTAATAAAGAAGCCGACTGCCATAAGGTGGCTGGAAATTCGCATCGTCTCGGCCATGATAATTCTCAGGTATTCCGCCCGCTCCGGAATTTCAATACCGGCCAACTTCTCCACTTCCAGCACATAGGCAAAGTTATTAGTCATAGATGCTAAATAGTCAAGCCTGTCGGTTAGCGGGATTACCTGAGTATACGTTCTGTTCTCCCCCATCTTCTCTATTCCGCGATGGAGATAACCGATAACCGGCTCAACATCGACTACTACTTCGCCGTCAAGGGTAACCCTCATGCGAAAGACGCCGTGAGTCGAAGGGTGCTGAGGACCTATATTAATAATAAACGGCTCAGTCTTTATCACCATCTACAGATAATCCCTCCGCAAGGGATGCCCCACAAACCCTTCCCAGAGCAATAAGCGCTTCAAATTAGGATGCCCATCAAAAACAATGCCCATAAGGTCATAGGTTTCACGTTCTTGAAAATCGGCAGAGCGCCATATGCCGGTCACCGAGGACACTACAGGTTTGTCGCGGTCATGGCACCTTGTCTTCAAAACCAGACTGTGGTTATGCTTTAAGGAAATTAAATGGTAAACAACTTCAAAATAGTCCGTGTAATCAACGGCAGTGAGGTCAGTAAGATAGTCAAAATCCAGCGCCGGTGTATTCTTCAGGAATTCCGCTACCTTGAACAGGGACTCGCTCGTGACAACGACAGCCGCCTTGTCGGAAGCGACAACTGCACCAGGGGATACTTTGTTTATTCTCCTGGCTACTTGCTCACCATTTAAAGCCGTGGTCACGCTTTACTTATGCTCTCCTTAACGATTTTCTGATGTAACTTCGTTATGCCGTGTATCAATCCCTCGGGCCTTGGCGGACATCCGGGCACATAGACATCAACAGGAATTATGCGATTGATGCCCGGCACCACGCTATAAGACTCCCTAAAAGGACCGCCGCTAATAGTGCACTGTCCCATGGCTATCACCCATTTAGGCTCAGCCATTTGCTCATAGACTAATTTCACCGCCGGCGCCATTTTCCAGGTAAGTGTCCCGGCAACAATCATCAAGTCTGCCTGGCGTGGCGACCAGCGGAAAATATCCATACCAAAGCGGGAGATATCAAAACGTGAAGTTGCCATACCAATCATCTCAAAAGCACAGCAGGCCAACCCAAACATAAGTGGAAATAATGACCGCGACCGCGCCCAATCAACGACATAATCCACCGTGGTAACCAGAACATTGCGGCTTAACTCCTCACCAATCCAGCTATCGGGGTCAGGGATAGGATGCGCAGAGGCAGCCATTAACGAGTTAATCCTTAACCCCTCAGCTACATCAAGCTCATTCGCAGGTGCTATCGAATATTTATCTATTTCCATTCCAATGCCCCTTTGTACCAGGCGTAAACGTAACCGACCATGAGTATCACAAAGAAAATAGCTACTGCAATAAGACCATACAGGCCAAGTCCCTTAAGATTAACTGCCCAGGGATACAGAAAAACAGTCAATACGTCGAGCGCTACAAAGAGGACAGCGAAAAAGTAATAGCGGAAGTTAAATTGAACCCAGGTCTTGCCGATAGTTTCCATGCCACACTCGTAAGTGGACGTCTTAGCTGGATTGCTTTTCCTGGGAACTATCTTGAACAATCTGAGAGTCAGTGGCAAAAGCAGCGTGGTAACCGTGAATAATATGCCTACGATAAGGAGTATGCCAATATAACCGAAGTCAGCTATCAAATGCGCAAGCCTCCCCTATGTAGTTTACTCTGAAAAACCTGGCTTTTCCTATGTCCCAAAGTCCGATTTTTAAACGGTGGGGCTACTGAAGGAGCCAAGCCAATCCTTCGTACGTACCAAAAATGCCGTTTGAAAGTATAACACACACGTAAAAGAAAGGGCAAAGCTTGACTATAGGACGAGTCAATGTATAATAATGTAGGCAAAGGCTGGCACAAATGCGTATTACAGGTGGTATCGCCAAAGGGCAACAATTAAAGGTACCGAAGAGCGGACCTGTTCGCCCAACAACAGATAGGGTCAGGGAAGCTATCTTCTCTATACTTGCCCCTATAACCATCAACCGGTTCAGGGGCTTAGACCTGTATGCTGGTACCGGCGCACTTGGCATCGAAGCCCTGAGCCGCGACGTGGAGTGGGTCGATTTTGTTGAAAAAGAACCCAGATGTTGTGCTATCATTAAACAGAATTTGCAAAAGGTTGGCTTTTCACAAAAGGCTCATGTATACTGCTGCAGCGCAGCTAAAGCTCTTACTTTTCTCAAAGACAAATACGATATTGTATTTATGGATCCCCCGTACTCAGACCCGTCAATTAATCACATGGCGATGCAATTGGCAAGCTCACAAGTCGTAGATAGCGAATCACTAGTCGTAATTTCCCACGCTTGCCGCGCTCCGCTACAAGATAGTTATGATGGACTATCTCGTATAAAAGAAAAAAAATACGGTGATACCTGTATTTCGATATACCACAAACAAGCCCTTGGAAAAGGAGGTTAAACATTGGCTATAGCTATTTATCCCGGCAGCTTTGACCCTATAACCCATGGACACATCGACATTATCAAACGTGCCTCATCCATATTCGACCAATTAATAGTCGGCGTTTATGACAGGCCCGAGAAAAGACTTCTTTTCTCCACTGAAGAGAGAGTGCAGATGATTCAGCAGTCCGTAGCCCATTTGAAGAATGCTAAGACCCAACCCTACTCTGGACTCACTGTCGATTTCGCTAAGAAGGTGAAGGCGCAAGTTTTGGTCAGAGGTTTGAGGATGAGCTCCGATTTTGAACGTGAGTTTGAAATGGCAATGATGAACAAAAAGCTGGCACCTGAACTCGAATTGGTCTGTTTTATGGCAAGTTTGCAATATCAATTCCTTAGTTCCAGCCTGCTTAAGGAGGTGGCTCAGTTAGGAGGCTGCCTTGAAGAAATGGTGCCAGACCACGTCGCCAAAGCGCTGCGAAGAAAGTTTGCGCCCGAATTTTCCCGGCCCTTAAAATAGGTACATTATCCGAGACTTAGGAAGCCCAATAAGAATACAGTTGCCTTAATAAAATCTAAGGAGGTTAAGTTTAAAAATGGCGTACAAAATCACTGAAGAATGCATTAGCTGCGGCGCCTGCGAGCCAGAATGTAAAAACCACGCCATCAAAGAAGGGGAATCGATATACGTCATCGACCCTGCTAAGTGCACTGAATGCGTTGGCTGGTTTGCGTCCTCTAAATGCGTTGAGGTTTGTCCTGTAGACTGCTGCATTCCAGACCCTGCTCATAAAGAAAGCAAGGAACAGCTGCTGGATAAGTGGAAGAAGCAAAATCCGGGTAAAACTCCGGAAGCTACTTAATCAGATTTCTAAAAATACGGCTTTGACTACCATTAAGACAGCAATCGCTTGCTGTCCATAGCTGTTTTTAGAAATATCTACCCCATAACCAAATCGCCAGCCTAAAATATTTATAGGTTATCTTGAATGCTTACCGTCAACTATGACCTCATGGAGATAAAGGATGGCGAGCGAGTTCTAGACGTCGGCTGCGGTGAGGGCAGACACAGTTGGGAGGCTTGCAAGCGAAATGATTGCCTGGTTTATGCCCTTGATATCGAGGAAGAGAACCTCAAAAAAGCTCACTACGCCCTTTATCTCATGGAACAGAAGGGGGAAGTCAAGGGTAAGTGGTTTCTCACCAGGGGGAATATAACCAGTCTACCTTTCAAGGACGCCTCTTTTGATAAGGTTATCTGCTCTGAAGTTCTGGAACACATACCCGATGATTACCAGGCTATTAAGGAGCTGGTAAGAGTATTAAAAGACGACGGCACACTCGCTGTCAGCGTGCCCTCATATCTCCCGGAAACTATCTGCTGGAAATTGTCCGGAGATTATCACGGTAAGCCCGGAGGTCATATCAGGATATACAAA
>JBAVQV010000033.1:0-22583 GCA_049694415.1 Dehalococcoidia bacterium | reverse complement strand
TCCTTTTTCAATTCCATAAGAGCCTCGTTGAACACAGCCTGGGGCATACGCAAACCTCAACACATTCTGAAGGGCCAGCTAATTAACCTGATAATGATGATTGGCGCCGCCATTCTTCTGTTTTTATCGGTCTTGATAACGGTCTTTCTCAGCACTGTCTCTGAGCAAGGCATCCAGGTGCCGGGAGCCGAAATGATACGCAGTAGTGTGCTTGTGCGTATACTGGCCAACGTTCTGGCTATTTGCCTTGCTTTCCTGGTTTTTCTCCCGCTTTATAGGTTCATACCGAGTAACCGGCCAAAATGGAAAGATATATGGCTGGGTGCACTGGCAGCGGCTATTTCCTTTGAAATTACCAAGATAATATTTCTAATTTATCTGAGGGTTTTCAACCCGTATAACCTTGTCTACGGTTCCATAGGCGCTCTTATCGCTTTTCTGATGTGGACTTATCTATCGGCGCTAGTCTTCCTTTTCATCGCCAAGATAACGCATGTAAACCTGGAAATGCGGAGCAGGACTGGGAATGAGCGGACGGGATAGTTTTATACTGGAGCTTATCTATTTTGCGGTAGGCTGCGCGGCGCTAGGCATAGTATTCGCCTTTATTCTGGTTTTCGCCTGCCAGTATTTCGGCATCGATATATACCAGCATTTGTGGCTGCTACTTATGCCTCTAGTTTTATCGATTTCGTTGAATATCATGTTTATTGAATTGTACGGAAAGTACAAGGGGAAAAAACGGAGCCACTAGCTGATTTGCCGGCTTATCTATTTTACCGTGTGCTCGGCCAAGGATTGCAAGCTGGCTAAAAGAGCTTAAATACTCTTCGCAGCAGCCAGATAATCAGCAGAATAACGGCAATTATAAGCGCTATATGTAACAGCCAGCCCAAACCGGGGACAACCAGGAAACCCAGCAGCCATAATGCCAGAAGTATAAGGCCGATAATCAATAAAATATTCATAATTTCTCCTTTACCTTTGAATCACCCCGCGTAGTTACCATTATACATGCCTGGTTTTTGCCCAGCAATAATCTCTTTTTTCCCACCCCGATACTATGGGTCACCCGCCTACGGGTGACCGTAGTGATTTGTATTGTGGGTCACCTGAGGGCAGGTGACACCTAGGGAATCGTTGTAATCGGAAGCAATCACTGTAATCGAGGAATTAAGACTTGATTTTAGCTCTACTCGAACGGGAACTTCTTGCCTGTTTCCCTGCTCATTGCCTGAAGCATCTCCATTTCGCGTGAGAAAATGGGGGGAGCTTCGGCAGGCGATTTATGAACCATGGTAATCGACCCTGTGGGACAGGAAGAGGCACACAGCCCGCAGCCGATGCACTTCTCCCTGTTTATGACCGTAAATTCATCTTCGATTTCTATGGCATGCACGTTGCATCGGTCGACGCAGGTAAAGCAGGTGGTACAGGTATCGTAATCTTTAGTGGCATAGTAGTTCGACGTTGTTACCATTCCCGGATTATCGTATTTGGTGATGAGCCGCAGGACCCCGCAGCAGTCGCCGCAGCAGTTTCATATAAATGTCTTTTTGCCCGCTTTATTTGTGGAGCAGTGAATCAAACCGTCCTCTTCGGCTTTCTGAAGTATCTGTTTTGCCTCCTCCTTGGTAATCTCCCGTCCGATGCCGTTCTCGATGTAGAAATCCGCTGCCGGCCCGAAGCTCATGCAGGCTTCAAGTAGCTTGTCACACCCTTTTCCGGTCATTTTACCTATCTTCCGGCAGATGCAGTCTGCCACGGCAAACTTGGTATGCGATTCGATAATCTGCGACACCTTTTCGTAGGGCTGAATCTCGGTTTTTCCCTGTATCTCTTTCTCAACGGGAATAACGCGGACCATACCTGTTTTTCTGTTTTTCCACGAAGGTACCATTCCCTGCTCGTAAAACCTCTCGTACAATTCGATGTTTTCTTTATTCAGCCTGTTCAACTGTAACTCGAAAATACCGATTGCCCACGGTATCAGGAAGTAGTACATTTCTTTATCGGGCGCCTGCCAGCGCATGAGCAATCCCCGCTTCGACATATCGTACAGTTTTTTCCCCAGCTCGGTTTCGTCCTTGCCCATCCTCTGTGCGATATCCGATAACTTTTCCGGCATGGGACGCAAGTCCAGCATAAGCTCCGCTTCATCGGGAGTAAACAGATACTGCAGCACTTCCAGCTCCACTCCACTTTCGGTCTTGGCGAACCCCTGCGGGAACATATCCAGCCTCTCGCGAAGCTTCTCATAAACGGTAGTCATTTAAGCCTCCTTTTGAAGTTGTCTCCTGTATTATTTCAATTGATTTGCGCAGGATTATTGTACCACTTCCCGGCTTATAATTGCCTGGCTCTGTTTCAAATATCCAAAGCCCAATCAAAATCACTGAAATCATTTATTATCTTTGTAATCTGGAAAATATCTCTGAAATCTTAAACAATCTCCGTAATCAAAATATTCGGAAATAATCTCCGTAATCTTAAAATATCTGGGCAGGTCAGGGGTTGCTTGCTTTTATTACTTGCAGATTTCCGCTCATAAGTAGAGCTTCCTTTTGCGGTGTAAGCTGGTTTTCCTTCAATAACCCGTTCAATCCATCTTGAGCCAGGTAGTCTCTGAAGCATTTATGATTATCCCTTCCGGCAATGAATTCCACGGTCTTGATGAGATAAGCGATGGAGTTCCTGGGTAACGGAACCTGGAAATCGATGAACATCAAAACGCCCTTCTTTTTCACCACTCGTTTCATCTCCGAAACGGCTTTATTCCGCTCGTCTTTTTCCATCTCGTGCAAGGCGAGCGATATGGAAGCGCAGTTGAAGTAACCGTCCGGGAACGGCAGCTCGGTAGCGCTGGCTATACGGAATGTGCTTTTGAATCCCTGTCTTTTCCTGTTCCTTTCCGCCAGTTCAATCATATTGGGGTTCCGGTCTACGCCGGTGGCAATGGCGCCCTTTTGCTCGTAGTGGAACACCTGGTCGCCCGTCCCGCAGCCGACATCCAGCACCCTGTCGCCAGCCTTGACGCCGGAAAGCTCAACGACACAAACCCTGACGTCTTTAAATATCGGGTCGACCACGGTGGAATAGTTGAATAGAAGCACGGTTAGGAATTATATCACTTCGGTATTGTCAGATGGTGGGCTGCTATGATGCGGTGGAGGCACATAAAAGATATAGGCCAGTGTATAGATTGCTGTGAATTCTCTAAATGTGAGTTGATAAAGGCATAGTTCTTAATATTATTTTGAATAATAGACTTGTGGGTCTTTATATTTACCACTAACAATTGGGGAATAAATTGGTTTAATGAATTCTTTTATCTCTAATGGGTTGCTAATCCTTTTACCGTCTCTTGAAATGGCATAATTTTTACCCGAATGCATCTTCTGTGTTGTTATGCTTCCATCCGGATTGAATTTATGTGTACCTGAAGTGAAAACAGGTATGGCATTTATGATAAAATCATCCTTAATAACTGCAAAGGCATAGGGCCTTCCTTCTTCCAGGATTTCAAATAGCAATGATATTTGTATTGTGTTATCGAGGATTGGGGTTACTGAAAATAACAAATATTCTGGTCTCTCTAAGATACGCATAACAAAATAATGAGCTACCAGCCATAGGATTTTCTTAGCAATAGTATCTTTCTGCCACCATTTATCACTACTAGGATCAGACACAGGTCCCAAATTAATTTCTGGTATTTGTGGTGGTTCTAGTTCATCAACAAATATTAGGCCTTCGGCCACATTGCTTAATGAAAATATCGTAGTATCAATTCTAAATATTTCTGTAGGCATTGTATGAATACCCATTTCATCCCTAAATATCGTTATTGCCGGTGAAATGGCGCTGTCTTTTAAAGAGACATTTTCATTATAGAAAACATGTTGAGTCACCTGTGCGATGTTTGGTTCATCCCAATTTGTAATTGAGAAGCCTGTTTTTAAGTTTTTGTCTTCTATAAGTTTCATGATCTCTGAACCTTTTGAAGTCGGGCGAAATGTTGGATTAGGTTCTAGGGTAAAGACGGATAATGCCGGATCCAGAAGAAAGTTGGTTATTGATGGCCTCTGTTTATCGTAATTCATCTGAAGTTCTGTCTCTACCCGATTAATAACATGAATAAATGGATGGTTTTTTGGGAGACTCATCCAATGTCTGTCATTTCTTATTGTATTAGCTACCGTCTCAAAACTGTCATTGGAGAACATAAGCCTAACATTTAGCTCACGATTTAGCTGTTCTCTACTCAATGAAAGCAGCCTATCGGGTGAAGTATATAAAAATACAGGTACCTTTTCTCCAAAACCTGGAAGTTCTTGAAAATCATCCGGCTCTTCAGAGCTCAAATTGTCCGTAATGCATATTCTGGTTATTGCACTCCTATAAGTAGTATCCTGCAAATACTCACTGTTATTAGCCCTTATCTCCGATATTATTTTATTCCAATTATCGCTCTTTAAGGCATGGCCTAATTGATGTTCATCGAATGCATTGATACATTTGTCTATTTTTGCTTTTTGCTCGCTTGTGACCAAGATTGGTATTAAGTATGAATAATCGTTCCTTTTTTCAAAGCGATTGATGAGCGCGATGCCTACCATGTTATCCTCAGTCGATAAACCGTAGAATAATTCAGCTCGTGTCTTGCTTATTATCAAGTCCGGTATTGCGATAAGCCCTATTTTCCCATCCTGATTAAGACAAAGATACAAGTCTATTCGAGGAAGAATTTGACAGAAAGTAGGAGCCAGCAACATCCAAAAATGTTCACCGGGATCTATAGATTTGCCTCGCTGCTGTTCATTGCTTCCAAGTTGTTCGTATATCGGCGGTTGTGGTGTTTGCCGTTGCCAGTTGAGGGAAATGCCGCAGTTTCCACAAAATCTGACCCCATAACTAACTTGCCGGCGACAGGTAGGGCATTGGTATGTCTGCTGCATCATCAACTCCGAGCTATTTATAGCTGCCCACTCATCATTATTCTATACCTTGCCAGGCATCTAACTTGTATGCTCCTGATCTTCCAATGTGAAAATAGAGTTCTGTCGATTCATCGTTAAAACAACAAATTGGCCAATTCGTGCTATCCCGATAAAGAAGATTCCGGATACGAAAAAAACTACGGCAAGTACAAGGAAAAACTTGCCTTGGTTGTAATTCGATTCAGTAAAAGGGCCGATATGCAAGTTCAATATTTGCGTAGAAATTCCAAGAAGTGCGAACGTATTCAGAAATATACTAATACCCAGATATACGCATCCAAACCAGAGACATGTCAAAACAACTTGCCATTCTCTTTCCGGCCAATTCAGCTCCTTTTTCCGCCTGAAAATAATATTCCAAATATTATGAGGTGATCGCCGCAAACTGACAGGTAATCGTAGATACGTCATTATTAAAAATTTCCAAGTATAAGATATTAGAAGAAATGAATTTGCCATAATTATCCCTATTACAGTAAAAAGGAATGCTTCAGTATCTATCATTACGACGTCCTCCTTGCTCAACCACTATCGTTGTAAAATATCAAACGTCAGCACTGTAGTGGCTAATGCTCGAATTCGCCGGAAATATTGTATTCGGGTTCAATAACGCAAATAGCGTAATGTTCTAGAAGCGAGCGCCTCTTCGAGGGCTGTTTTCTCTGTTTTTCATCAGGTACGACCAGGTACTTTACAGTGCAGTTCATGTATAAATATTCTATAGCTTGCCTGGAGTCGGCACAAAGCTTTTTATCAATCAGCCATTTCTGAATGGGCTGGCTGGTAAATCTAGCCGGCCAATTTTGATGCTGGGCATGTTGCCGGATTTTTTTCTGTATATCCAGAGCTTTACCGGCATAGATGTATTTCTTTTGCTTTCTATCGTAGACTAGATAGACTCCCGGTTTTGGGGGAAGATGCTCGCCAGCCTGCTCATAATCTAACTCCTCGGAATTGAGCAACTTACCGAGCAGGTAAACAACCTCGTCAATAGGTTTTAAGGTCAGGCTCTCTCTACTTATCATCAAGCCTTTAGTCCAGGCATCCAGCCCGTCACTATAGCCGCCTATTCGCGTGCCGTGGCAATTGGTGGTGTGGCCCCAGCAGCAGGGGTAGATACGGGCAAACTCCTGCCCGCGTTGTTTGACGGCGATGAACCTCGGGTCCTGGTCTTCCAGAGCCCTTTTGCGCTGGGAAGCCCGTGCCATAAACTTGTGACCGTCTGGCGTTACCATCTGCTGTTCGCCGGCATCATCCAGGCGCTGCCAGACAATATCAAACCTGCTCTGTAGTAACTTTTGACTTTGATGCCGCACACTCATTGTATTTGCCGCCGACTGACCTGCCCCAGGCTATTGTATCACTTATCGGGTGCGAGCAGAATAGCTACCGGTGGAGGGTAGATATCCCCCCATGGGAGCAGATGCTCCCGTATACCCACTACTCCCTCCCAGCTCCTCTTAAACTCCCATTATTAAAAGTAAAATGAGAGAATAGTAAAATCCCTCTCAATCTCCCTTTAGTAAAGGGAGAAGCCGAGATTTGGCGGAGTAGGAACATGTCTAGTTCGTGGACAGGGCAGGCGTCCAGCCGGTGAAGTCTTCGAGGTGGTTGCCATTTTTATCCAGGCATTGGCCTGTGAACTCGTACACGGGCGCGGCGTAGTACTGCTTTTCTGAGGGTGGGTCGAGCCAGTATTTTAGCTGGACTTGCTCGACGACTACCTGCCGGCAATCGAGAGCAACATCGAGGCTGCCTTTGCCCTGGATAAGGTCCTGATAGGCTTGCTTTTCGGAAATGATGTTGTCCGTGCCCAGTGGTGACATCTGCCGCCACGACCAGACAAGTTTGACAACCTCGCCGCCATCGCCGATGCTGACGTCGATTTTCGAGCCGGGGCCTGTAGCCGAGGCGCCGTCAATCTGATACGGGAAGTCGACCAGCCAGTAGGTGGGTGCCTGCGGCGCGGTTGGAGCGGCTGGCACCGATGGTGCTGATGGCGCGGCTTCCGTAGCATATCTCGGGCTGACGGAGTAGCCGCCGCCAGCGATTACGGTTGTTTCGTCCTTTATCTTAGCCAGACTCTGATATCCGGATGGTAGCAAGTCTGCCTGCTGCAGGAAATCATAGGCGATAAGCTCTGCTTCCCCCTGCGACGGAAGCTCAGCGGGCTGGGTTGGATATAGCTTTTCGGGTTCAACGTACCCGTACTCAACGGCTCCGGAAGCGGTCCAGACGGTAAGCTGTCGCATGTCCTCGCCCTGGCCGGTAGACATGACAATCTTTGTCCCGTCGTCAGTAAGTCCGGCCTGGCCGCTGAAGCCGAGCTTTCTGCCGAGAGCAGTAACGGACTCAGTCGTTACGTCGGTGCTTTGGATCTTATAGACTGCCGCCTGGCCGGGACTGGCGGACAGCGACGTTTTGGCGGTGAAGGTTACACCTTCCGGAACGATATTTGCCGGCAATCTTACTGAGTATTCAGCGGCAGATGGAGCGGCGGCCTGCTCGGGTGCCCCAGCATATCTGCCGGAATACCAGACCACTCCGACGAATGCCAGCAGCACCACCAGCACCGTGCTGGTTACAGCCACCAGAACCGTCCTCGGAGGAAACAGGCTTGCTATCCGTTCCCGGAATCCTTCTCGTTTAGCCGTGGGATAGGCTGCGGGCTGTTTTTCGGCTATCTGCCGGAGCAACCTGTTTCTGAGGTCAGCCCTGAAAGCGGGTGAAGGCTCTTCGCGGGAAGCCAGCATCTTCCGGGCATGCTCGAGGGCTGAGCGCAGGTCATCGCTGACTTCGTCGCCGGGGCTTATTTCCTCGCCCGCCAGCAACCTGTCCAGATATTCCAGAAACTGTTTTTCGGTTGACTTATCTTTTTTCATTCGGCCAGTCCTTAAAGCAATTCCTCAGCTTACAAATGGCACGGAAGAGTATCGTCCCCACATTATTCTCGGATAGGCCGATAACGGAAGCAATCTGCCGGTTATTGAGCTCCGCGCCGAACTTTAGCGATATGATTTCCTGCTCGCGCTGTGGCAGCGCCGCCAGGCAGAACTGCAGCCGCTCATAGTCCTCTCTTCTTTCCGTCTCTTCCGGCGGCGAGGGGTCTAACGACTCGATACCAACGGCGTTTTCCAGCGGCATTGTTTTCCTTTTAGACGATTTTCGGAGATAGTCGGTGACCGTGTTTCGGGCTATAGTCAGCAGCCAGGTCTGCGGCGCCGCCTTGTTACTGTCATACCTGTGAAAGGCAGCCAGCGCTTTCTCGAAGACAACGGAGGTCAGGTCCTCGGCCTCATTTCGATTGCCGACTCGATAGTTGATATAGCGAAAAACGTAAGCCATGTGCTCCTCATACAACGCAGTAAAGCCGCTTGTACCAATGCGCTGCGCCGTATTGCTGTCTGCCACGCTCTTTTCTCGTTTCAGTATTCCGCTGTAACATTTTAGCACGTTCGGTATTTCAATCAACCCGTCTTTCCAGTTCCAGGTACCTTTCCTGCAAAATCCCGCTATACGGCTCCTGCCCGCCCCTTTCTGGTGAGAAACAGGGAGGGCAGGAGCTTAAGAAAGGAGGACTTAGTCCCGGTATCCGCTCAGCTCTTCGAGTATGTCGAGCTCTTGCCCCAGCGTGCTATCGCCGATTTCGTCCATTTCATCGGCAAAGTAGTCGCTGAAGTCACCAAACAGCGAGCGGTACGGCGACGATACCATTAGCGGCAGCGACTGGCGCTCCCAGGTGCCCAGCGCCGATGGCGGCACGACGATGCCCAGTTCCGGATTTACGCGCGGCTCCCAGGGACGGCTCCAGCTGGCATGTTCCCGCTCATCGATGAGCCAGTTTTTAATCAGGTCGGCGTACCGGGCAAGCAGTATGCCCTTGCGTATGCCGCTGTTTTCGAAGTATTCCGGACGCTTGTCATCGAAATAGATTTTGGCTTCGCTGCCGTCCTCGTTCCCGGCGCGGTCTTCATAGCTTGTCTTGAGCCTGAGGCTGCCGCTATCATCTCCTATGTTCTTCAGCTTGAGCAGTATCAAGCCGCCTTTGGTCTCGCCCTCCACTTTCTTGGAGGGGAACAGTGTGTTCACCTTCATCAGCTCACCTGTTGATTTGTCGGCTTCGGGGCTGCCGTAAACCGTTTCGATTTCCCAGTCTTTGGAGTCCAGCGTCAGCCGCAAGTTAAAGACCAGCGGAGTCACCATATAGTCGAACTCCTCGTCCACCCGTTCCATAAAGTCGCCGGACGAGTGGACGGAATAGTAGTTGGCGCCTCGGGTCTTGGTAATGTACTCGATTAGTTCGGTATTGAAATCGACACCTATGCCGATGAAGGTGGTGTAGATATGGTTGTCGGCGTTATCTCTAAGCAAGCGGAGCAGGCTTCGTTCACCGGTTTCTCCGGTGTTGGGCATGGCATCGGTGAGAAATATAATGCGGTTCTCATAATCGAACGGGTCGTAGTCGCTGTATTTCTCCACGAGCTCGGTGCCCAGTTCCATACCGGCAGCAAGATTGGTGTTGCTGTCCGCTCTTATTTCGGAAATTCTGTCGTATACGTCTTCCATGTCGGCACGGCGCACCAGTGTCATCGGCTGCAGCAGGTATGACTGGCTGTTATACAGCACGATGCCGAAGCGGTCGTCATCATTTAGCTGGTCGAGGACGGACATGACGGCATCTTTGGCAACCTCGATTTTCAGGGTATTCCGTTCCTTCCAACCGAGTTCAACCTCATTTCCGAACCGGTCGTAGTAATATTGATTGAACGGTGATGACATGGAACCGGAGATATCGAGGACGATGACCAGGTTCAGCTTCTTTCGTTCGAAATCGCTTTCCTTCATGCCCGAGTTCAGACCTACGGAGAGGTAGTACTCTATCTTGTTGGAGAGGGGGTCTCTGGTGACGGCGTAGCTGTACGACGGGCAATAGAGCTTGTTGCACGACCTCGTCTGGCCGGTATCAAAGTAGTAGCAGTAGTACAGGCCTTCGTAGGTCATGTCCGTCGGCAACGGGAGATAGTTGTTTTTGATGTTTTCCCGGAAGTTATTGATGTCCTTGGAGCCGCCTACAGCGAAGCCTATGGTGTCCGAGCTCTTAGACCAGGGGAAGGTAATAGATGGTGCTCCTTTAGGTACACCGGCGGCTTCGTGGGCAGATGGGGGCGACGGTGCATTTACAGAAGCTGGTGGTGCTGCCGGTGATGGCTGGGTAGGGGGTGTCGGTGGCGTGTATGGTGCCGGCGGCTGGATCGGAGTTTTTGATTCTTTCGGTGCGGCGCAGGCCGAAACCAGTGCCGTAGCCAGTAGTATCAGGATGAGAAAAACCGGAATAATGCGATAGGTCAGAGAGCGTGAGCCTTTCATGTCGAACCTCCTTTTTATCCGTTTGTCTACAGTAATATACGGATAACCCGGAGAAGTATTACGGGAGATGGCCAAATATTAAGTAGCGTCGCCACGACCCTTTAGGGTCGTGACCACGAGGCTAAAGCCTCGTGGCTACACGTTTCCCCACCGGGCAGACGGAGACGCAGATACCGCACAGGCGCATGTCCCGGCCGATTTTTTCTAGAGTAAGGCGGTTGGCGTTTTCCTTGCACTTTGCGGCGCTGTAAAACTCGTCGCGGTCGATGTGTATATTCCACAGCTTGCCGCTGGCGGCTCTTGCCGGGCAGGCTTCAACGCACAGGTTGCATTTACCGCACTTGCTTTTGTCGATTGGTGGACGCAAGGGTTTTAACGGGTAATCCACTAGTACTGAAGCTAGCCTTAACCTGGGCCCGAATTTTTTCGATATAAACAAATCTGTCTTGCCTATCCAGCCCAGACCGGCACGGGTGGCGGTCATTTTATGAGAGAACGTATTCCTCAGCGTTTGGTCGTAGTCGTCGGCGCGGTCAACCTCGTTTGGTGTCGGACTTATGGGCAGGCTGTTAATGCCCGCTGCTGTTAGCTCCTCGGCGATATCTTTCACCAGGCTGGATAAATACCGGTTGGTGTCAATGTACTGGTTGCAGTACTCCATATTCGGTCCGTTAATAACGGAGTCGATGATGCTATCATCCAGCTTTTTCCCGACGACTATTCCATAGTTGTATCCAATGAACCGCGGATGGAGCAGGCCGGTTAAATCGGCGAAGCCCCATATATGTTCCCCGTCATCGGGTATTCTTTTTTGTATCAGGTTTTTTAGTTTCATCCCAAATTGACCTGCCTCAGCTTATTTTACCACTTATTAAATGGGAGTTTTTAGCTTAATAACCTCTTGACACATATGTTAAAATATCGTAAGCGAAATTTTTATAGGAGGAGGTTGTTTATGCGCGGTTTTTCCAGGGTTTTTCTCACCACCATTCTTTCCCTACTGTTAGTCCTAACTTTTATTGCCGTTGGCTGCGCACCAGCGGCGCCAGCATCTTTACCCAAGCCTGAGCCCACACCACCAGGGATGATAAATTCTGCCCTGGGGCCGATTTCTCCCGACAAGCTTGGTTGGACACTGGTACATGAGCATTTGCAATCGGCATATACTGGCTGGTACGCCGATGCCAGCATCGCGCCCTATGACCGAGAGGCTGCTCTACAGGCGTGTCTAAAGGCATGTGAGGCTGCCAAGGCAGTAGGCATCCAAACCATCATTGATGCCACCGCCAACGACATGGGCGGTCGTGACCCCTTGCTGTACAAGGAACTTTCCCAGAAGACCGGTATAAACATCATCTTTGCCACCGGGCTTTATACTGAAGCGGAAGGGGCCCCAGCCTACTGGAGGATGAGGACGGCATTCGGCACGGACATCTCTAAGATGATATCCGAGATGATGATAAAAGAGATAACGGAAGGCGTTGGCACCACCGGTATCAAGGCTGGTGTTATAAAGGTGGCCTCCGGCCCAGTAATGACGGACTATGAAAAGGCGGTTCATAAAGCGGCGGCTATTGCCCAGAAGGCTACCGGCGTACCCATCATCACCCACACCCAGGGTCCCACCGGTGGACCGGAGCAGGCCGACTTTTTAATCAGCCAGGGAGCTGATCCCAAGAAAGTCATGATAGGCCATGTCAATAATTCCAAGGACGTAAATTATCAGAGGTCAATACTTAAAAAAGGTGTCAACATTGCCTTTGACCGATTTGGAATAGCTGCTTTGTTGTTCGGTGTCCCTGACAGCGTCAGCGTCCAAAATATCGCCACGCTGTGCCAGGAGGGTTATGCCAATAAAATCATGCTGTCTCACGATACTATGAATTTCTGGCTGGGCCGCCCCATCGAAGTGCCGGAGGCGTATATGAAGATGCTCGCTAATTGGAGGATTGACTACGTATCCAAGGATATTGTACCGGCGCTTAAGGCACAGGGTGTGACCGATGACCAGATTAAGACCATGATGGTCGAGAATCCGAAGAATCTGTTCCTTGGGAAATAAATAGACTACAGTTGCTGATAAACAAAGGGCAGGGAGGTTATTACTCTGCCCTCCTGCCTAATGGTGAGAACAGATAGTCCATTTTGGGAGCTCTCTTTGGCTATAAGCGAATATAGCCGTAGTAACCGAGTAGTCCCACTATTATCAGAATCCAGCCAATAATAAAGACGAAAGGCGCTAAAAAGCCGGCGATACCCCAGTACATCCAGATGCGCTGTCTGTGGCGGAAATGTTCTATGCTGTCCCACTTCTTGCACTGCCAGGCCCATTCATTGCCTTTAATTCCCAAAATGACCATCATGGCTATCCCCACAAGTGGAATTGGTGCCAGGGCGATAAGTGCCAGCCATACACGGTTGCCTATGCCCCAAATCCAGGTGAGAAAGAAAGCACCCCAGTTCCATTCTTTAATTTCCGGTGGAACAGCGCCTATTAGAAAACCCTGCCCCGACGTGTTTATAGAAGCGAGGTCTTTTTCACTACCGGTAGAAATTTGATGCATGCTTAAGCCTGAAATATGAAAAGTTACTCTGTAGTTACGTATTTTATGGTCAACGTAGCATTGTCAAAGCAGAGCATATCGCTAATTGAGTCCCAGTTGGTGGTGGTGAAGAATTGGATTCGGAATTGACATCGTGATTTACCTTGCTGAATCAAGCCCTGGATGACAGGTTCGCCATCATTGGAGTCTTTCACGTCCCAGGCCCATAGCGAAAGCGGATAATTGATGAATTCTCCATTAGCTACCAGCATTGCCATCTCGATATATGCCTTATAATTAAGGTCCGTATACTGTAAGTGATATACTTCTAGAGCGCCCATGTTGCCCCAACTGGAACGCATATATGTCGGAGAGCCGTACACACTGTAATTGCTCAGGTCCAGTATAGCTTCTTTTATTATCGCGTTCGCTGGTATCGACGATATATCGAAACTCAAGAATGCTCTGCTGGCTGAGTTTGATAACGTGTCTCCGGCACAGACGCCGGCATATATGGCATAGTCCAGATATCCCGCTCCTCTTATTAGAGAGCCGGACTCCTGCGGTACCGGTCTAAGTATTACTGCTTTCTCGGCTGATGTTCCAGCAGAGAGAGATGATTGAACGGTGACTGTAATGCCTGCAGTCGACGTTCCGGCCGAGTTGGTTGCGGCCAGAACATAGGTGGTGGTACTGGCCGGTTGCAACGTGATGGTATCCTTTGCCTTCACCTGACCGATAGGTGTCAGGGTTACCTCTGTTGTTCCCAGTACTTCCCAGCTTAATGTCACATACTGGCCGGGAGTTATTATAAGCCGGTCGGCATAAAAGGAGACTATGGTAGGCGCCATTGTTGGCGGGGTTACCGGTTGAGTAGTCGGTCCGCCCTCGACTATGATTTGAGTTCTGGCCGAGGCTTCTCCGGCCAAATTTTTCGCCGTCAAAGTATAGAAGGTGGTGCTATTCGGAGATACCGGTATTTCACCTGCCAGGGCGACATTTCCGATGCCGTTGTCGATAGAGACGGAGTTAGCCTCTGATATGCTCCAGCGAAGATATGATGCCTCTCCCTGATTTATCACCGAAGGCTTGGCGTCAAACTGGAGTATTTTGGGCAGGAATGCTGATTGGGGCGTTGTCGCAGGTAGCCAGGTGCAGCCGGAAACAAACAGGAGCAGTGCCAGTAAAAGAACTATCGTGCTTCTCATAGAGAACCTCCCACAGTCGCTTAGGAACAGTATAATCAGATTATCAAGGGAATATCAAGAATCTAAGCCGGGCCATTGGTTATACGAGAAGGTCTATTGACTGCAAACGCTGAAAGTCAATACAATAAAACATTCTGAAAGGAGAAGTCATGCCATATATAACGACCGAGGAGCAGGAGAAATTCCGTCAGACGATCCGTAAGTTGGCCGAGGAAAAGGTGGCGCCGCGCTCGGCGGAAATCGACCGTACGGGAGAGTTTCCCTGGGACATTTTCGAGGTGTTCAAGGCTAACAAGCTGTTTGGTTTGCATATGCCAAAGGAGTGCGGTGGCGTTGATAAAGATATGGTAACCTGCTGCATCTTTTCCGAGGAGATGTCCCGCGTCGACCCCAGCTGCTCCAACATAGTCGGTTCGAGCTGGCTGGCCGCCGAGCCGATACTGATTGCCGGAAGCCCGGAGCAAAAAATTAAGCACCTCACTCCTTTAGCCAAGGGTGAAGGGACATTCGCCTTCGGACTTACCGAGCGGAAAGCCGGCTCCGATGCCGCTGCCATGCAGACGACGGCCAGACTGGATGGAGATAAGTACATACTGAACGGTGGCAAATGCTTTATCACCAACGGCGGTGTGGCTATCACCTATACTATCTTCGCCAAGACGGACCCGGAAAAAGGCGTGCGCGGTATATCAGCCTTCATCGTTCCCGGAAAGACGCCCGGCTTCTCCATTGGCAAGCTGGAGGACAAGATGGGGATTCGGGGTTCGCAGGTGGCTGAGCTTATCTTCGAAAACTGCGCCGTGCCGGCTGAAAACCTGCTTGGTGAGTCCAATAGAGGCTTCTCCTATGCCATGATGACGCTCGACCGCACCCGGCCTATTATTGGCGCACAGGCAGTGGGCATTGCCCAGGGGGCACTGGACTACGTGACCAAATATGCCAAGGAAAGGGTGCAGTTCAATGCGCCCATAGCCAGTTTGCAGGGTGTGCAGTTCATGCTGGCCGACATGGCTATTCAGGTCGAAGCAGCACGCGCCATCGTCTACCGGGCGGCATCAGCCATCGACAACAAAGTGCCTAACCTGACTTACCTCTCGGCGATATCGAAGACATTCGCTTCCGACGTAGCCATGAAGGTGACCACCGACGCAGTGCAGGTTATGGGCGGCTACGGCTACATAAAGGACCATCCAGTGGAGAGGATGATGCGCGATGCCAAGATAACTCAAATTTACGAGGGCACCAATCAGGTACAAAGAGTAGTCATCTCTCGCTGCCTGCTCGCCTAGTGAAAAGCAGGTAGTGCGACGCGGTGTGCCGGCGTCAGCGCTTGTTGAATTTGATAACCCGGTCGTGCGCCGAAGTCACCGGATAATCGTAGTCAGCGTCCTCTCCATTTGCTATTAGAAAGGTTTTCCTCGGAAAGGTGCAGCTTGCCATCTTCAGTGCTCTCGATAACACGGGTATTCCTCAATATCAGCAAAGCAGTCGTTTTATACTGAGTTCCCCGGAATATAGCCTCTATCATGCTCTTGGGTCTTAGTCCGAGTTCATCAATTGTCTTAGCATTTTGAGCATCGACTGCGTTACGTTGCCGGAAAGTACGTATTATAGAGGAGATGGCACGCCTCAACATTATTTGGGGTACTACAAATATAATTATCAGTAATGAAGCGGTAAATATGATTAAAGTTGTAGTTTCGCTCACGTCACTCTTTTTGTCCTTGTTCTGCTGGCTTACACGATATGCTCGTCAGATATACGGAACACGCTTTTGGCATGGGTGGTCTAGCTGTTATCTCTTTATTGTTCTTTAGTAACCACGATATCCATGCCTACAGAGTCGGCAAAATCAACTGTCACATTGTCAACCGTGGGGTCGTCGGCAGTTTCTATATTAATTGAAAACACCTGTCCCGGTAGGGCAGGCCCGCGATACACGTATACTTCATATTTCACGATGGTACTGCCGCTCCAACAATTCATAGTACATATTATAGCCCTCAATGTCGCCCGGCTCTTGTTTTGTAACGAAACCTTAACATAGAGATACTTTTTGGTTTCTACCGGGGGGATGCCCATGCCGGTATCGGTATTGTCTGCTCTCCTTCCCCATTCAGATGACAGCAGTGCCAGTGAGTACGTTGACTTTTCTTGTGCTGTAACGAAAATATTGTCAGCGGATGAAGCTTGATTACCAGCTTTATCACTGGATGCTACCCGGAAGTGATAGGCGGTATTAGGCTTGAGGTCGCTTAAGGTGATGCTGTGGTCAGTAGTCAGTTCAGCCGAGGAGGCAGTTAAACCGTAGTCGGTATTTTTGCCGTACTCGACATCGCTGCTGCCGGGCTCGTTTGTCGTCCAGGTGACGATGGCGGTGGTCTCCGTTTCAGAAGAAGTTGAAACGTTTTTGATTACCGGTGGCGTAGTATCAGCCGGTGTCGGTGGCGGTGGTGGCACCGTGACATAAATGACTACCGACCTGGTGACGGTACCGCCAGCATTAGTAGCCGTCAAGGTATAGGCAATGGTTTTAGAGGGTGATAGCTCCTTTGAACCATTGACAGCAACTTCGCCTACACCTTGGTCTATAGCCACACTGGTAGCATCTTGCACACCCCATTTTAAGGTTGATGACCCGCCGCTATTTATTTCTGATGGAGTAGCAGTGAAAAGGAGAATAGACGGCGGTTCCGGGTGAAAGGAGATGCCAGAGCAAGCTGATAGCACTGCCAGGCTAAAAAGTAAAAAAATGTTGAGGATGTGCCTATATTTCATCTCAACAACCTCTGAACTCCAATTTGTGTAATTATATACCCAATAAAAGTAAAAGAGAATTTTCGCACTTTTCCGTGCCTTATGGCACTGGGGTGTCTTAAGGGCTGAATTGCCAGTTGGATAGGTCTACTGCCGTTTGTCTGGCCTGCTGCACATTGTGTATCAGCTCGTTATGAAGTTTAATGTATTCGTCAGATTTGGCCATAAACTTATCAAGATACTTCTGTTTTACCTTTTCGTCGGAAGCAGTGAAATAGGCGAGTAGCTGAGGGAACGTGTAATCTGCGGCAATGGTCTTATCTCTGGAAGCCAGATATTCAGCTCCCTGTAAGGCTGATTGCAGTTGGCTACATGACTCCTGCCACTGAGCTAATGTAATTTTTTCTAGCCCGGCCGCGCTAGCCAGTGATTCATTATACGGACTATGTAAACAGACCTCTCTAGCAAGCTTCAGGCAGTTGTCACATTGCACAGAATAGACCTCGGCTGTTTTTGGCGATGGCAATCGTTCGGGTAAAGGAACCACGCGGTCCACAATCTCTTTAACAACTGAAGCTTTTTCAACTATAGGTAAATTCCCCACCGGGCATATTCCACCTGGCGGGCATAATATACCGATGGCTGAGAATTCGTTCCAGTTGAAGTGCTCTAGCTTTGAAGCGATAGACTGCGCTTGTTCTATATTTTTCTGCATCTTGTCACACTGGCTAAAGAACTCTTGCTGCGGCTGATTTGCTGGCTGGCTGCAAGCCACGAATGAAATAAGAAGCATGGCCGCAGTTATGATGGTGTACAACTTAAATTTCATCTTTATAATCCGCCATTCTAAGCGCTGAGGCCTAAACCATTGTCGATGCTGATTCGTTATATATTTAGAACTAAGGAGAGGTATAGTAAAAGGCCATGAACAAAGAGCTTATTGCCATACTCGGCAGTTTCCTGTTTGTGTGTCTAGTCTTCTTTTTCTGTGCCTGGTATTTATTCTAGACGAAATCATCTCTTCATTTGACGTAAAACTATTTCTTTTATGGGGGATGAATATGAATAACATTGTATGTGAAAAACCAGTAGTCTGGCAACCAAAGGAAGTAGTTGATTTGGGCAATGGCTGCAGAATGGGGATAACAATTGACGATGGTTATTATCTAGTGTTATCGCCAAGTTACACCGGTTCTTGGAAACCTTCCAGTTGGATTTCGCCTGTGGTAGCCAAGCGATTGGGTGAATTGGCTGCTATTCAAATCGCAATTAGTAACCATTCCGTTAGTAAATTTCAGTTGTCAGTTCTGCCTTTAGGGGCGCTTTAAGCCGCAATAGCTAACAATCTTCCTCACGTTACTGATTTATGGTTCCCACCTGTAAGGCCAGTAGGCTGCTTACTGCGTTAATAGTTCTGTTAGCTGTGATGATTAATATTACCGGGAGTGGCCGCCCAGCTAGGTGGCACAATAAGGGGACCATACTGCTTGGACAATCTCTTCATGCGGACTATCCTTCTATGTCTATATCGTAGCCACAGTATTCAGCAAAGGCAGTAGGTGAAGATAAATGAGGGTCGGGTAGTATTAAGGCTGGCTCGGGGTCTCTTTTGACCACTCCTGCATTAGCTTTTTCATCTGCTCGGCGAGCTTGGGGCTGGAGCGAAGCCTGTTGATAAATATCGGACAGCCCTCAAGGATGGAGTTTTCAGCAGCGGCTGCCAGGCCGGATAATAGCTGTTGCATGCCATATTGGGTGGCGCCTGGGCCGGTGGCTCCAGGCATTGAAGACTCAATCTGTTTTCTGAGATCATCCTCTGTTAGCTTCAGCGGTAGAACGCAGCTTTTGTACCAGCCGCAGGCTTTGCATTGAACTAACGCCTGGGCTTCATCCAGGATGTCAGTCATTTTGAAGCCTCAGTTCTTTCTAAAGCGTATGCCGTAAGCTTTATTTCCATATCAATTCATTGGTATTATCATTAAAAGCCCAGCTGCGGTCATATTTAGAGTCTACCGGGCATGCCTTCGTTATCGTCCATATCCCCTTACCCTGGTACTGCGCAGTATACGTCGAGGCGACCTCCTCATACTGAGGAGCGGTGGAGCAACCTCAGCCGTGTGTCGCCGGTGCGGGTAAAAGCTTCTGGCAGGTAGGACTGAAGCTTTTGGCTATAGCGGCTACCTCGTCGGCTGTATGACGAGGTGCGCTATTTATCAGCGCACAGCCTCCGAACGAGACTAGAAGAAAGACAGCAACTAGCAAGCTAATGTATTTCATCATAACCTCCCATATTGGTTTAAGGCTCTAAGAGCCGCCCACCGATTATACAACTTGCGACGGGAAAATAAAACAAAAGCTGAAAAACTGGCTATTGTCTGCCTGAGACTAATGCGAAGATGCGGCTGCAATTATTCTGGTGGTATTAGGGTGGTAAATGTGCCATCGTTTGATACAGTTTCCCCAGCTTTATTCTGGGACTTAACCCTAAAATGGTAGGTAACCTCTTGTTCGAGATTCTCCTTGGGTAACTTCACAGAATGGGAAACTACTCCAAGTGACTGACCTGTAGTTGGATCGTCCACTGGTTCGGCTGGGTAAACTTGGCCATAATCCGTTGTCTTACCGTACTCAACCTGGCTGCTGGCAAACACGTCAGTGTCCCAGTTAATGGCGACATCTGCACCGACAGTTGCCTTAACATTTGAGATGACTGGTTTTGTGGTATGAGTTGTGGTACCCGTAGTGGTGCCCGATATTCCCAGTATGTCCTTTACCATGCTACCCAACGGCGTTTGCAAATAGGCAAGGACACCAAGTCCGATAAGAAGGATAAATAGTAGTAGCACGAGAAGCGGTCTCGATGATGACGACGATTGGCTCTTTGGTGCCGGCGGTGCCCATGGTTGTTGTTGACCCCAACCCGGTTGTTGTGGCGGCATGCCCGGCTGCTGACCCCAACCCGGTTGTTGTGGCGGCATACCTGGCTGCTGGCCCCATCCTGGCTGTTGTGGAGGCGGGCTACCGGGCGGTCCCCATCCCGGCTGCTGTGGCGTACCCCCGCCCAGCGTAGTGCCGCAGTTGGGACAAAATCTGGTACCGGGGCTGACTGTAATCCGGCATTGAGGACAGGATAGACTTAATTGTGCTCCACAACCACCACAAAACCGCTGGCCAGGCACAACGGGTGCACCACAATTAGGACATCTCTGTTGCATTTTTTAGTTTTCTACCCCTATCCTGTTTCTGCTCCAAACTTGAGCCTCTTGCTGTTTCTATCCCAGCATTATACTATCATGATTATACATCTGATGCTCAAAAGAAATCAATAGTGAAGTCGTCAATTTAAAGATGATTAGATTGTGGCAGCATTGGTCTCCGGTCTATCGTCTTATTCGTGAAGTTATTTAACTGATTTAACAGTGTTACTGGCGGGTATTACATAGCTTTTTCTAGATACTTCCTGTCCTCCGGCATTATATAAAACGGCTGTATCGGGTATCTCGTTATTCCAGATGTCGCCAGGGTAATAGTAAAAGCAGTAGCCCCCGGATTCCCACTGAGGTTCGCCGGTATAGACTCGAATGCTCTTACGCGGCTCTATAGAGCAGTGGCGCGGTGGATAGCAATTCTCCATACATTCACTCCAGTTACCATAATAGCTACAGGAACACGGCGTAAAAGTTGGGAAAAGAAATGTGGGCGCTCCCTTCGTTATGTTTTTCAGCGTCCAACCGGCTACGTTCTGTGGCGAATCGCTCAGGTTCTTTATTTCTACATACTCATCCCATTCAACTATGTCATGGCCAGCCGCCACACTGTTATCGTAGTCGCTGCCTTTATAGTGGATATTGGTTATTTGAACGGGTTGACTGGGACTTCCGCTTGCGTAGTCTTCGACTGTTATAGTCCATTTGGCTAAATTGGCGGAAATAACTTTCAGATAGTAGTCACGGCCGCCTTCATCAATGTAGACAGTGTCGCCGGACATATCTTTTGAATAGGAAATCCTTTTGGTAAGCATGGCTAGATTGTCCTGGGGATAGACGAGAACATCAAAAACGGCGTATTGAGGATATTGAGCATCTACTGTCCAGATGATACGCCATTTACTTCCAGAAATACTGAACGCGGGCGTAGTCGTACCCTCTTTGCCGATGAAGCTTTTGACGGCAGTCCATCCAGCTTCATTTCCGGATGCTTCGGACGGCGGCACTGCAGCCGGCTGCTGGTTTTCCACGGTAGCCGGGGGCTGCGTTTTAGGTTTAGCAACCGGTGCAGACGGCGTTATTGAACCGCAGGCTAAAATGGAACTGGCTACCAGGAGCGCCAGTCCGATGAAAAAAAGTAGGCGCACTGAGAAGGCTGAATTAATAGTAACCTCCTATAATGTATTTCTCTTACTTATCTTAACGGCGTAATAGATACCGGCATTTGTCGCCTCGTCATTCAACAACAGTTTAATGTGGTTTTTGCCAGTAATAGGGGATAATTGAGTGGCCAGGTCTCGCGCGCTGTCATCGGGATGTTTGACTCCCATAGGATATACATTCCATTCTTGATCAAATACACATAGTGGACATTGGTATTCTGTCACACCTACCATAGTAGCCCAAAATTCTGGCTTAGATGCTTCAGCAAGCGCCGGCGTGTAAAGGGCTTGAGTCGGCATTAACAGAACTGCCAGCATTAGGCTAAACAAGAAAACGGAAAAAATCTTCTTGGGCATTGCCCTATTCCGATACTTTGCCATTTACTCCCCCGCTCTATTTATTTCGGTATGGACTGCGTAGCTTTTTCTGGAAACCTCGTTGCCCAGGGCATCGTACAACACAGCTATATCAGGCTTGTCGTTGCTCCATATGTCGCCGTAGCCATAGTAGAAAGTGAGGCCTCCAGTTTCAGGATGGTACTCGTCCGTATAGACTCGTATGATTCCGCCTGGAGCCAGTGTGTAGGGTGGGAAAGTGGGGAATTTGAAAGTTGGGCTTGGATTGCTTATGTTTTTTAGTACCCAGCCGCTCATATCTTGATAGTACTCGCTGAGGTTTTTAATGACTACGTATTCATCAGGCTCGACCCTTTCGTAAGTACAGCAGCTTGCTGTAGGGTCCGGTAGATAAACGGTTCCTTTGTAGTGAATAGAAGTTATCTGAACAGGATAATAGGTTGCTGCAGTAGCATTGTCTTCTATTGCAATAGTCCAGTGCCGCAGGCTTTGAGCGGTGACCTTGATGAGGAAATCGCGCTTGTCCTCCGAGGATAAGAAGTAATTAACGGTGCCTGTACTGCTGCTCGAGTTGGAAACGGTCTGCCAAATGGCATAAAGCTGATCTTTGGGGTAAATAACCAGCTTAAATACGGCTGTTTCGAGCTTCTCGGCATCTATGGTCCAGGTGAGGCGCCACTCTGTGCCATATATATGGAATGTTGGTGTTGTTTCGCCGGCTGCACCGCTAAAGGTTTCAACCGGATACCATGTCTCCTCATCTACAGTCTGATTTGCCGGGGGTGTTTCCGCTTCCTTTGGTGACTGGTTTTCACTGGTAGCCGGCGGCTGTGTTACCGAAGGTTTAGGGGGCGACGGTGCCGGGTTTGGCTTCGGTTGAGCACAAGCCACGGCCAGATTAAGAGTTATTAAGAGTAACACTGTAAATGAAACTAAGTATCTAATAGCTTCGTTTTTCATATCAACTTACTATCAGTACCGG
>JBAVQV010000032.1:0-31364 GCA_049694415.1 Dehalococcoidia bacterium | reverse complement strand
GTACAAAACAAAAAAAATCTAAAAGTACGGAATTAACGGCGCGATATACATGCCCCCGCTGCGGCGCCAAAACCAGTAAGGCATTCGGCCGCTGCCTGAATCATCGCAGCTGTGGCTATTCTGGCCCTATGAAAACAAGTGCTGTCACCAAGCCTAAACCAACATAATAATTACCAGAAGACTTACCACTTCCATATCAGACCAACAGGTAAATTCCCTAACACTTTTTTTCTTTTAGGTTTCCGACATGTATAATCTAGGGCAAATATTTGGACGATTATCTAAGCATAAAGATTGAAGACAAACGGGAAATAAACGTACAAAGAGGCCTGTGTGCAAAAAATAATATTGTGTCCTAGATGCCACGTACAGGTAAAAAGAGATAACTTAGGCGAACTTTTGTGTCCTAATTGCAGTGTGAGGCTGTGTCCCAAAGCTCACATTTTTGATGGCAAAATATGTCCGTATTGCGGCTGGGAAGACCCTAACTACAACCTGTGGCAGAAGACACAGAAAGCTCGGCTACACCGTCCTGCATCTAAGACACTGGAGGGGACCGAAATCAAAGCCCAGTACGTCTGCCCTAATTGTGGCACTAGTGTCGACACTGTTCAAAAAGATTGCCCGAACTGTGGCTTGCTCGGGGCTAAATATCGGGCGGCAAAAGCTGCGCCCACAGGCGCCATATCAACGCCAGCCATGTCTAGCACACCAATGAAACCAATCCTGGACAGCATACCACGTGAACCAACGATGAAAAGGGCCAGCGAGCCAGCCAAAAGTACTTTTATTAAAGAAGTAGCCAGGGCTGAACGGACACGGCGGGAATTTCCCTCGCTGAGGCGTTTTGCAAGACCGGTTCTGGCCAGCATGCTGTTATGTATTATAATTATCGGCCTCATTTTTGGCGGAATTTACGCCACTCGATTCTTCAGCCAAAATGCTGAACCTGGGATTCTACCACCAGCCACAGCTATCACACCATCCAAGACCTATACACTGAGCACGAATATAATTCCTGAAACAGGGGGCGACATCAGGATAGTACCTCCCTCATCCGGCCATGGTACGTTTGACCCGGGCAGCCAGGTCACTTTAACAGCGGTGCCCAACGACTGCCATACCTTTAGCTACTGGGATGGCGTCGCCGATTCGTCGGAGACTGTCACCATTACCATGGACTCGAATAAAACTATCACCGCAAATTTCCGACTAAAAGATGCGACACCGCCGGTCATTTCAGAAGTCAAAGCCGATAGTAACTCAGATATAAGCGCCACTATAACCTGGCTAACGGACAAACCTGCCACGAGTCAGGTTGATTACGGGAAAACAAAAGATTACGGCCTGACCGCAGTATCGAATGACGGACCAACCACCAATCACAAGGTCAGAATGATAAGACTAGAGCCTAATACAACGTATTACTTCTCGGTGAAGTCAACGAGCTGCGGAAACGAAGCTAACGAAACGAAAATGCTGACCACACTCCGTGAAATAAAATTGGGCGAGAGGGTCGGCGAACGCGCTCTAGATTTTACCTTGCCCTACTACAATGATGATAATCCGGAATCGCCGAATAAAGCCGGCAAGACCGAGACGCTAAGCACATATATAGGAAAAAAGAAGATATTGCTTAATTTCTGGAGTACGTTCTGCGGAGCCTGCATAGGCGAATTCCCCTATATCCGGGGAATATATGAAGGTGAGGAATTGGCTGATAGGAATTCGGAGAATGCAGATTTTGTTGTATTCACTGTATGCATTGACAGTAAAATTGACGAAGCTCCAGGTCGCATTAAGACACTTGAAGGCAAATTTAGTGACGAAGCAGGTCGTTTCACATTCCCTATTCTGTTCGATTCAGTGGGGCAAACTAAGAAGGACTACCACATCTGGACTATACCTGAAACCGTTTTCATCGATTCGGACGGAATTATCAGAAAAATCCAGATTGGACGGTTCCAAAGTCAAGAGGAAATAGAAGCTATATTTAAATCTCTAGATTAGCCTACTGATTTTCTACATTGCTCAACTACACTTTAGTCTGATACCAGCAAGTCGCTCTCCTTTCTCAAAGTTTTTAGTAATTTTTAGCTAAGTGTATAATAGATAAGGTATTCAGAATGTTCCACGAAGCTCAAGAGAAAACAAAAAAACGATGAAGGTACGAAATAATCGGAGATTGATAATAACGTGCCGCCCAGAATAAGCCTTTGTTCTGTTTGCCACTCACAGATGCCTCCGGGACAGCCATTATGCAAAAACTGCGGGGCCATGCTGTGTCCGCATTGCCGTGAGCCACTTCCTCAAAGGTCAAGATTCTGCCCTAAATGCGGCTTCCTTTGCATCGTAGAACAACAAAGCGCGGCCACATCGTCAGTGCCACCTGCAATATCAGTTAAGCGACAAGCTATTCCTGTTCCAAGAGCCATGAGTGCACCACCACAATATAACCCACATCCTGCTATGCAGCAGCAACCATTCGGGACCACGGCTACACAGTATCAGCGCAACTGTCCTAAGTGCGGTGCTACCATTGACCCTGAATTGGGACGCTGCTCCGGCTGCGGCCTGCTTTATGGAGTCAAGCATCGGGTGATGCAACCACAAACAGTACCTACTGGACTACCACGCCCTTCACTTGCACCAAGGCCACAAAGTCCCACAGGCCAGCAACCGCCTAGAGCCCAAGCTATGGGGCCTCAATACAATAACCCCAGACCTAGCCCTCCTACCCCGGGCTTTGGCCAGCGTCCAACAAATTACGGCTCACCCGGCCCCATGCCGCAAGACGGCATACTATTTCCGATACCACGTGCGGCACCTGCATCTGCCAGTGCAGCATCCGTAAGCCGGGCACTGACGACAAGGCCACATCCGTATCAGGCAGTGCCTCCCACACCTATAGAACGGGGCATTTCAGATTCAGGAAAGCGGAGGCTAGTTAGAACCTTTACCACCCTGTTCATTCTAATCGTCTGTGTTCTTGTCGGCAGCGGCATCTACTTTTTCTTCCACCAGACAGGGACGCAGTCGCCACCTGAGAGCACTATAGATACCACAATTTCCAGCATCCAAAGCGTTGTTCCATCAACAACCGAAGCAGGTGCCACCATTACCTGGAAAACCGACAAGCCGGCTACAAGCCAAGTTAATTATGGAAAAACTGAAACATACGGCTCAACCACTCCGTTAGATACAAATCTTTCCACCAGCCATAGTGTCACATTGACCGGACTGGACCCCAACACAACCTACAACTTCAAGGTAATATCCACATATGCCGACGGAAACGAAGCCACCTCCAAAGGAGAACTCACAACCTTAGCCACAGCTGACAAAATCGCGCCAACGATTTCAGGAGTAAATGTTTCCAACGTTACAGAATCGAGCGCTATCATCACCTGGCATACAGATGAACGTGCTACCAGCCAAATCAAATACTCAAAATCGGAAGAGGCCGTCTCAACCACGCCGCTGGATAACAACCTTATTACGGACCACAATGTCACACTAACCAAACTGGACTCCGGTACCACCTATAACTTCACTATAATGTCCAAAGACGCCGCCGGTAACGAAGCTACATCCGCAAGCAACCAACCATTCAAAACTCTCACCCCAATCCCGGTCGGTACCCAGGTGGGCAACCGTGCTCCCGATTTCAGTCTGCAAGACCTTAGTGGAAAAGATGTGAAATTAAGCGATTTCCGAGGCAAGATTGTGATGATTAACTTCTGGGCTATCTGGTGCATCCCCTGCAAGGATGAATTGCCTTATATGCAGGCGGTTTCCGACAACTGGTCGGGTAAAGGAGTAGTAGTACTCCCTATTGCCGTTAACACAAGCGAACGGCTTGATACCGTCGGGGAATACATCACACAAAACTCATACACTTTCCAAGTTCTGTGGGATGCAAAAGGGCAGGCTGAAAGTCTTTACAGCGTTAGCACACTTCCTACTACATTCTTTATTGATAGAGAAGGCATAATCAAGAAAATACAAGTGGGGTCTTTCGATGACCAGGCCAGCATAGAATCCATACTCAATTCCCTCTAGTCAGAGTTTTTTAATCGACACTGCAGCCCCGGGTATATCAAAACATCCAATCCAATCCGCCTGGATATGCTGATTTCTTCACCTGTCATTCTAAGCCCTTCTCTGTATTCATGACGCTCTTTATCCCGCTCATTCTGAGCTTGTCGAAGAAAGTGTGCTCAGGGTAAACTCCGCGAAGAATCTTCCTTAGCGCACGGGTAGATTGGAGCATCCGCTCCAATCCCACCTGTTATTGTCATTGCGAGGGGTCCTTCCACAGAAGGACGCCGAAGTAATCTCGTCGGGGAGGTACCCCTCAATAAATCAGGTTGCCAAATACAATTCGATTTCCTATACTAGGTTGGTTTTGGAGGGGTGGCCGAGTGGACGATGGCGACGGTCTTGAAAACCGTTTTCGCGAAAGCGAACGTGGGTTCGAATCCCACCCCCTCCGCCAAAGCGCAGTAATCTAAATGAATCGCCGTTGTGACGGATAATCACTATAATGATAGATAATCGCCTTAATCACGGATAATCTCTGTAATCATCTATAAAAGGAGAGAGCCGGATGAAAATCCACGAATATCAGGCTAAGGCGCTGCTGTCCGAGTTCAGTATACCGGTACCCAAAGGTGCTGTAGCCAACACGCCAGCCGAAGCTAAAAGTATAGCCGCTGAGCTCGGAGGCAAGGTGGCCATCAAAGCCCAGGTCTATGCCGGAGGCAGAGGTAAGGCCGGAGGTATAAAGGTGGCCAATACCCCTGATGAGGCAGAAAAACTGGCAGGGCAGATATTGGGCACCAGGCTGGTGACACATCAAACAACTCCAGAAGGTGTGCCGGTAAGCAAGGTCCTGGTGGAGAAGGCAGTCAGCGTACAACGCGAGCTTTATCTCAGCATAATCATTGATACTGCCAGCCGGATGCCGGTAATGATGGCCAGCGAAGCCGGCGGCATGGACATCGAGGAGGTAGCTCGAGTAAGCCCGGAGAAAATCCTAAAGGTCTATATTGACCCGGCGGCTGGTTTTCAAGCCTTCCAGGGACGCAAGCTGGCTTACGGGATGAACTTAAGCCCAATCCAGATAAGGCCGGCCAGCAGCTTGATGGCAAACCTGTATAAGCTCTTTCAAACCAAAGACTGCTCCCTGGCTGAAATCAACCCTCTGGTTGTCACTGCTGATGGCGAAATTCTGGCTCTCGATGCCAAGCTGAACTTCGATGACAATGCTCTTTTCCGCCACAGCGATATCGAGCAGCTTCACGATGTGAAACAGGAAGACCCGCTTGAAGTTAAGGCTAACGAGCTGGGGGTCAAGAACTACATCAAAATGGACGGCAATATCGGCTGTATGGTCAACGGGGCTGGCCTGGCCATGGCAGTTATGGACCTTATCACTCAAGCCGGCGGCAGACCGGCTAATTTCCTCGATATCGGCACAGTCAATAATACCGACCGGGTCGTCGCCGCCTTCAAGGTTTTCACTACCGACCCGAGTGTGAAGGCAATTTTGGTTAATATATTTGGCGGCATAGCCAGAGTAGACGTTATCGCCCAGGGTATAGTCGAAGCGCACAAACAAATGGACATCCGGCTGCCTCTGGTTGTTAGATTAGCCGGCACCAATGTCGATGAAGGCAAACGCATCCTGGCCCAATCCAAAATAAAGTTCATCGAGGCCACAAACTTCTATGATGCCGCCCGCAAGGCAGTAGCCGCCGCCAAAGGAGCAAGAAATTGAGCATCCTTATTGATAAAAAGACGCGCCTGCTGGTCCAAGGAATTACCGGCGGCGAGGGCAGCTTTCACACCCAGCGTTGTATCGAGTATGGCACTAGGGTTGTCGCCGGCGTTACTCCGGGGAAGGGAGGCAGTGAAGTATTAGGCGTACCTGTATTCAACACAGTAGAGACTGCCGTCAAGGAAACCGGTGCCAATGTCAGCCTGATTTTTGTGCCGGCTGTCTTTGCCGCTGATGCCATTCTGGAGGCTGCCGATGCTGGCATTCCTCTGGTGGTGTGTATCACCGAGGGTATTCCTGTTCTGGATATGGTGATGGTACACAATTATCTCAAAGACAAGTCAATCCGACTTATCGGCCCCAACTGCCCCGGTCTAATCTCCCCTGGAAAATGCAAGGCAGGGCTTATGGCCGGCGAAATTCATCTGCCGGGCAATGTCGGCGTCGTCTCCCGCAGCGGCACGCTGACCTATGAAACGGTTGCCCAACTAACCAGCCTGGGCATCGGTCAATCCACCTGCGTCGGCATCGGCGGTGACCCCCTCCCCGGCAGCACTTTCGTAGACATACTCGAGCTGTTCCAGAAAGACAAATATACCAGGGCAATAGTGCTCATTGGCGAAATCGGTGGCACCGCAGAGCAGGAGGCTGCCAAATTCATCAAGGAGAAAATGACCAAGCCGGTGGTCGCCTTCGTTGCCGGAGCTACAGCCCCGCCGGGCAGGCGAATGGGCCACGCCGGAGCTATTATCAGCGGCAGTTCAGGCAGAGCGTCGGAGAAGATATCCGCCCTGGCTGCCGCCGGAGCTACCATAGCCCCCAGTCCGGCTAAAATCGGAACCACCATGAAGAAGATGTTGGAAGCACAGTCATGAATGACATAGAAAGATATCTTAGGTCTTCCCCGACAATTGACAGCGACAATGACTCCATAAAACAAAAGGCTGTAGCTCTGACCAAAAGTGAACAAACAGCCGCGGATAAAGCCAAACGCCTTTTCTATTGGGTAAGAGATATAATTAAATACAACCCACTGGTACCACTGGAAATTTTCGAGGACTACCGGGCAAGCAAGACATTAAAAAGAGGAGAGGGATTTTGCGTGGAGAAGGCGGCTGTTCTGGCTGCACTTGCTCGCGCCGTTGGCATCCCCGCGCGTCTACACCTCGCCGACATTCGAAACCACCTTGTTTCCGACAGATTACGCGAGGTTATGGGAACAAATCTGTTCAGCTACCATGGCTATACTGAGTTGTACATCAGCGGCAAGTGGGTTAAAGCTACTCCCGCTTTTGACTTGAAAATGTGCCAGGCCAACAGAATCGTCCCCGTGGAGTTCGACGGTAAAAATGACGCCATATTTCACTCTCACAATCTGGATGGCCAACTGCACATTGAATATGTCGCAGACCATGGATGCCGTGTGGATGTCCCGGTAGACGAGATAATCGCTGCCTGGGAACAGCATTATGGGCTTAAGGCTCAAGAGCGACTAAACCGCTTCATTGAGGCAGAAAAGACGAAGGGGAAAAAGTGAAAGTGACGAAAATAACAATGAATCAAATGGAAAGGCAACTATCCTGTGGACGCAAATATACTGATTGAGGAAATTCATAGTCCACTAGCGGCTGCTGAAGCTTTTGAGCGGTTTCACAGCCAGCCTCATAGCTTTTTCCTTGATGGCGGCATGGACCCTCAAAGGCTGGGGAGATACTCTTTTATCGGCATCGACCCCTTCCTGGTGATGAGCAGCCGGGGCAACCAGGTCACCATCGTACAGCAAGACAGGCAAGAAAATGAACAGGGCAACCCCTTCGATGTTCTGGGCAGACTACTGGAGACATATCGACTGGACTCTTCTCCATCACCGATTCCTTTCTGTGGCGGTGCCGTGGGCTATCTCAGCTACGACCTGTGCCATTTCATCGAGCGCCTCCCCACCACAGCCATAGATGACCTGAAGCTGCCGGAAAGCTATTTCGGTTTTTATGACACTGTACTCGCTTTTGATAACCTTGCGGGCAAAGCTTACATAATTTCCACGGGCTTCCCCGAACTCGACAAGAGCCAAAGGCTTAAAAGAGCCGGACTGCGCCTCGAGGAGATGAAAAATCGCCTGGCTTCGTCCCTTCCAAACATCCCGGAGGCGAATTCAGCGAGCGTCAGGAAAATGACTGAAGCTTTGCTCAAATCCAATTTTACACCTGAAGGCTATATGGAGGCGGTTAACAGAGTCAGGGAATATATCGCTGCCGGCGATGTCTTTCAGGTCAATCTTTCCCAGCGCTTCGAGACCGAATTTACTGTTACCCCTTATGAACTCTACCGACGGCTAAGGCAAATTAACCCGGCTCCCTTTGCCGGCTTCCTGAACTTTGACGGCGTAACCATTGTCAGCGCCTCGCCGGAGAGATTTCTCCGCGTAGATGGTGATTGGGTAGAGACGCGACCGATAAAGGGCACCAGGCCACGAGGCAAAAATTCGGTCGAAGATGCCATGCTGGCACAAGAGTTGCTCGATAGCGCCAAAGACCGAGCCGAGAACGTGATGATTGTCGACCTTGAGAGAAATGACCTGGGTAGAGTCTGCCAGTATGGCACCGTGAAGGTTACCGAGCTGGCCATCCTCGAAACTTTTCCCACCGTCTTCCATCTGACTTCCACGGTTATCGGTAAACTGCGCCCGGACAAAAACCGCATTGACCTGCTTAAAGCTGCCTTCCCCGGCGGCTCCATTACCGGCGCCCCCAAGGTACGGGCTATGGAGATTATCGATGAGCTTGAGCCCACGAGAAGAAGCATCTACACCGGCGCCATCGGCTACTTGGGCTTCGGCCGCAACCTCGACCTCAACATAGTCATCCGCACCTTTATCATCAAAGACAACAAAGCTTACTTCCAGGTCGGCGGCGGCATCATCTATGATTCCAACGCCGAGGCGGAATATCAGGAAACTCTGGATAAGGCGAAGGCGCTTATTCAGGCACTTCGGTTGGCACCAAGGGTCGCTGTGGAGACCAAATGATAGCAATGCTTCTCGCACTGGAATAAATTATGTGGAAACCCCCTCACTCTAGCTCTCTCCCTCCAGGGGAGAGAGCAAATCCATATCTCCTCTCCCTTGACGGGAGAGGAATAAGGTGAGGGTGAAAATAAACAATAACATGATACTGGTCATCGACAATTACGACTCTTTCGTCTACAACCTGGCTCAATATCTGGGCGAGCTGGGCTGGGAGCCGCTGGTCTATCGCAACGACCAGATAACTCTGGCTGAAATCGAAGGCTTGGCTCCCAGCCATATAGTCATTTCTCCGGGACCATGTACCCCGCTGGAAGCCGGCATTTCCAACGATGTAATACTTCACTTTGGCGGCAAAATCCCCATCTTCGGTGTCTGCCTTGGGCACCAGTGCATCGGCCATGTCTACGGCGGTATTGTAGGACGAGCCTCGATGCCGGTCCACGGCAAGACATCTCTCGTCTATCACGATGGCGAAACTATCTATGAAGGCATAGAGAATCCTTTTCCGGCAGCCCGTTATCATTCGTTGATTATCAAACCCGAGGCACTGCCTTCCTGCCTCAAGGTGACTGCCAGAACTGAAGAAGGAGAGATAATGGGATTAAGGCACAAAAACTATGTAGTCGAAGGCGCCCAGATACACCCCGAATCCATACTTACTGAAGCAGGACATGACCTGCTGGCTAACTTCCTTCGCTTCACCGAGCCCGTATGGCCCTAAAATCGCCTGAGAAATACAATGTCAAAAAATATATTAAGAATGTTTCCCATCTCTTCTGAGGGGGGAAGGGTGGGCAGACATCCAGCGAGGATTTACTCCCGCTGGGATATGGGGAGAGGGATAGGGTTAGGGTGAGGGTGAAAATGGAAGAAATAATTTACCTTAACGGCGACCTGATTCCCCGGTCTCAGGCTAAGCTATCGCCCTTCAACTACGGCTTCCTCTACGGCTACGGCCTCTTCGAGACCACGCGCGCTTATGGCGGCTCCATCTTTCGCCTCGACCGCCATCTTTCCCGACTTCACGATGCCGCCGAAACATTGGGTATAGCACATGAGCTGACTTCTTTCGACCTGGAGAAAGCCTGCCATGACATCATAAAAGCCAACAATCTCGCCGAAGCCCGTCTCAGGCTTACGGTAACTGCCGGCGAGGGCGATATAATTCCCAATCCTGATACCTGCAGCGGCATCACCGTATTCATTGTGGCTCGAAAGCTGGTACCACTGCCAGCAGAAAGCTACCAGCGAGGCTATGCGGCAATACTGTCATCCTATCGTCGAAACAGTCAGTCGCCACTGTCAAGGCTCAAGTCCACCAGCTATATGGAAAACGTCTTAGCCCGGCAGGAAGCCAGGGCTGCCGGTGTTGATGAAGCAGTGCTACTCAACGAAAAAGGCTTTGTAGCCGAAGGCAGCACCACGAACATATTCCTGATAAGCTGCCAGATGCTGATTACGCCCTCTATTGAGGGCGGTGCCCTGCCTGGAATAACTCGAGAGGCTGTGCTGGAATTAGCTAAATCAATGGGAATAATGACGGTGGTGAAACAGGTCGAGCTTGGGGAGCTGCTCACCGCCAGAGAAGCCTTCTTAACCAACTCTATACTCGAAATCATGCCCCTGACCCGGCTGGACAATAAGCCCATCGGCTCAGGTAAACCGGGCCCAGTAACCCAGCAGCTTATGTCAAGTTACAAAGAGCTAGTTGCTAAAGAAACTCAATCTCGTCGGTAGTCTAAATGGGCACCAGTTAATACCAGATCACAATGCGGTCACATGTCTACTCAGAAGTAACAAAACAGGCGTTTGTTCAACATGCTGTAGGGGCAGTGCGGTTGTGAAGGGAGGATGAGCCCGAAAGACGCGCGATGACCGTTAGCAACCGGCTGTCCTCTAGTTACCTGCGGGGCCAAACGTGTTAATGTATATACGCTTGTCGTCGATACCCTTGGCGAAGAGGTAGAGCTGGTTGTTGAACGCGGCTGCGGCTAACGCGACGTCAGTTGTGCCCCCCACTTCCGCCCAACGGCTCCAGCTGCTCCAGCTGCTCCAGCTGTCCGCGGTGTCAGAAATGTTGACATAGATACGCCTGTAATTGATACCCTTGCTGAATAGAAAGAGTTTGTTATTGAAGGCGGCTGCAGCTAACGCGACATCAGTTGTGTCGCTACCCGGTATTGCTCCCCAACCGCTCCAGTTGCCTGAGGTGTCATATGTGTCGAGGTAGATACGCTTATCGTTGATTCCCTTGGCGAAGAGAAAGAGTTTGTTGTTGAAAACAACCGGGGCTAATGCGACATCAGTAGTGCCGCCACCTGGCACTTGTCCCCAACCGCTCCAGTTGGAGGTGTCATATGTGTCGAAGTAGATACGCTTGTCGTCAATGCCCTTGGCGAAGAGATAAAGTTTATTGTTTAAGGCAACCGGGGCTAATGCGACATCAGTTGTGCCGTCGCCCGGTACTTGTGCCCAGCCGCTCCAGTTGTCTGAGGTATCATATATATTGAGGTTGATACGCTTGTCGTCAATGCCCTTGGCGAAGAGATAAAGTTTATTGTTTAAGGCAGCTGCGGCTAAAGCGACATCAGTTGTGCCGTCGCCCGGTACCTGTGCCCAGCCGCTCCACTGGTCTGCTATAACCACTGGTTGAGTTGTGCCGCCGTTTGGTGCTTCCCCTGATGGTACGCCTTGTGGCACTCCAGTAGACCCTGGAAGACAACCAGACAGAAAGCAAACCGTAATTCCAATTACAACTAACAGTTTTTTCACCGTGACCTATTACCCCCCTTCTTTCTTGACTTTTGTGGTAAACGACAAGGTAAACGATGCGGTAAACACTATGGTAATATACACCAATGGGAAACTCAAGGCATGGGAGCCGGGATTGGCTGATTTTCTAATTGCGCAATTTGGACAAATGTTTCAATTAATAGGCTTTCGCTGGTACTTCCCCATCTTGAATTTCATACTTAATCAAATAAAAAACTATCCTCGATCGGTTCAGGATTTGGCCTTTATTTGAATTAAGACTTTTTAAAGACTCACTCCACGAGACCTATTTTTAGCAGTGCTATTATTGCAGCGATAAGGGCCACTGGTGCCATCAGAACAGCAAAGTTCACCAGCATGCCGGTAACTAATTTACCTATGCCCAGGGCCGTAATTGAAGTGAAGGCAGCTGTCATTGCCAACAGGGCTATAGTAGCCAGAAGCAAGGTATGCAAGGTATTAATTTCTTTGGCATAGACAACATGGATAATCCCGATTACAAGGCCGAAGATTGCGAGTACCATTAAAATGATGACATTCGCGGGAAATGCTAGACCTCCAATAATAGATAGTAACAGGCCTATGCAAAACAATATGAAACTGACTAGTCCCCAAATTTTGCTCATGAATTAATCACCTCCCTTTTTATTTTTGCTGCCTCGTATAATCTCTCATAATGGCTTTTCGCTGCTTCTCCCACAGCAGCACCTCCTCGACGCCGATAATTGACCGATAAACCATATATCTCAACGTCAGTTTCTGTCCCCTTCACCCCCTTTCTTAACTAAAAGGGCACTGGCGACCACTACATTATCTAGCGATTGCCGTGCCTATTTTTCTTCCCTACACTAGCTCCGGCCAGCTAACGTTATTTCAGGTGTTGTATTATGCTTTGTGCTTCTGTTTCACTCTACTCTCTTGTCTGGATTTTGTCAAACGTACGTGAACCGGTACATTGCACAAACCGCTATTTTGTTGGGTAAGTACCTAATCCATACCCTTCTCTCTTGAGCCACTGCCACGTGATTTCCAGTATCTCGCCAGTAGTTCGATGCTATGCTCTTCTGTGTGAAGCAGCAGCATAATCGGCGCTAATCATAAAAGAGAAGTGAAGGTTTTCTCGGCAGCATTAACAGTAGACTGAATATCCTTATGGGTATGGGCTACAGAGACAAAGGCGGCTTCGAACTGGGATGGAGGCAAATATACGCCTTGAGACAGCATGTGATGAAAGAATTTGGCGTAGAGCTCGGTATCCGCCCTGGTAGCAGTCTCGTAGTCCGTGACCGGGGCTCTAGCGAAGAAGATGGTGAACATTGAGCCTATTCGAGGTAGTTGTATCTCCATGCCGGTCTTATTTGCCGCTTCGATGATGCCTTTCTCTAAAAGAGATGATTTTCTCTCAAGCTCCTGGTAAGCGCCTGATTCCTTCAAAATGGTGATGGTCTCGATGCCGGCAGTCATGGCTAACGGATTTCCGGCCAGTGTCCCGGCCTGATAGACCGGCCCTGAAGGTGCTACCAGCTGCATAATGTCTCTGCGACCGCCGTAGGCGCCTACAGGCAAGCCGCCACCTATAATTTTGCCCAGACAGGTCAAGTCAGGAGCTATTTTATAAAGGCTGTGGGCGCCGCCATAAGCCACCCGAAAGCCGGTTATAACTTCATCGAAGATGAGCAGCGCTCCGTATTGACGGGTCAAGCTGCGGAGTCGTTCCAGAAATCCAGGCTGCGGCAGCACAACACCCATATTGCCGGCTATGGGTTCAACTATCACGGCGGCAATGTCGGAGGCGAAATCCTTAAAAATCTGCTCCACCGCCTCCAGGTTATTATAAGGGGCGACCAGGGTATCGGCAGTTACGGCGGCGGGCACGCCGGGAGAGCTGGGTATGCCCAGTGTGGCCATTCCCGACCCTGCCTTAGTCAGCAGCCCGTCTGAATGACCGTGATAGCCGCCGGCGAATTTCAGCATCTTGTTTCTACCGGTAAAGGCTCGAGCCAGCCTGATAGCGCTCATGGTGGCTTCTGTGCCTGAGTTTACGAATCGTACCATCTCGATGGACGGCAGAGCGTCGCTGATTAGCTTTGCCAGTGTCGTTTCCAGTTGAGTCGGCGCTCCAAAGCTGGAGCCTTGCTCTACAGCCTTTTTGACGGCCTTTACCACGCGAGGATGAGCATGTCCCAGTATAAGCGGTCCCCAGGAGCCAACGTAGTCTATAAATTCGTTGCCGTCTTCGTCATACAGCCTGGAGCCCTGACCTCGCTTGATGAAAAGCGGCGTACCTCCAACCGCCTTGAAGGCGCGCACCGGACTGTCGACGCCTCCCGGCAGATAGCGCTGGGCTTCTTCAAAGAGGCGTTTAGAGCGGTTGATATTTTTCATAACTTTATGTCGGACACCTACGGATAATTTTTTATTTTCACCCTCACCCTAACCCTATCCCTCTCCCCATATCCCAGCGGGAGTAAATCCTCGCTGGATGCCTGCCCACCCTTCCACCCGCAAGGGAGAGGGGATGATGAAATGTCATTCTGAGCGAAGCGAAGAATCTAGACCCTTCACTTCGTTCAGGGTGACAAATAATTTACAGCCAGCGGGCTGCCTCCTTGGCGTAGTAGGTTATGATAATATCAGCCCCGGCCCTCTTGATGGCGGTGAGCATCTCCAGGACAATCCCCTTCTCGTCCAGCCAGCCCTGCTGTGCTGCTGCTTTCACCATAGCATACTCGCCGCTGACGCTATAAGCTGCCAACGGATGATTGAAGGTATCACGCACCTTGCGGATTACGTCGAGATAAGGCAGGGCGGGCTTGACCATGACGATGTCCGCTCCCTCAGCGATATCCTGCTCCACCTCTCTCAAGGCCTCCCGCCAGTTGGGCGGGTCCATCTGATAAGAGCGGCGGTCACCGAACTGCGGCGCCGACTCCGCGGCTTCACGGAAAGGTCCGTAGAAAGCAGAGGCATATTTAGCGGCATAAGCCATAACAGGTGTATTTTGAAACCCGTTTCCATCCAACGCCTGCCGAATCGCCTTAACCCTGCCATCCATCATATCCGAAGGAGCTACCATGTCGGCGCCGGCTTCAGCATGGGATAGAGCTGTCTTGGCCAGTAATTCCAGAGTTTTGTCATTGTCGACGTAGCCGTCCACCACAACGCCGCAGTGTCCGTGGCTGGTATATTCGCAGAGGCAGACGTCGGTTATCACCAGCAACTCCGGGGTCGCCTTTTTGATGGCTCTTATTGCCTGCTGGATGACCCCCTTCGGGTGATAGGCTGAGGAGCCGACTTCATCCTTCTTTTTTGGTATGCCGAATAGTATTATTGCTGGAATACAAAGTTTGGCGATTTCCTCAGCTTCCTTAGGCAGCAGGTCACTGGAAAGGCGATATTGTCCGGGCATTGACGATATTTCTTGCTTTATCTTGTTGCCCTCGACAATAAAGAGGGGATATATCAGGTCTCCGACATCAACCTTCGTCTCTCGAATCAGCGCCCGCAGGGCTTCACTGCGTCGGAGTCGACGTAAGCGCAGGCTTGGAAATTCACTCATTGCTTCTCTCCCTTTTCTTGGAAGTAATGCTCTACTGCTGCTACTAATCCGGGCATAGTATGCTCTCTGGCAACTATATCAGCCTTCAGTCCCCTATCAGCCAGAGCCGCGGTTGTGTTCGGACCAATGCAGGCCAGCCTGGCTTGTTTTATAACCTCCCATTTCTGACCCAGTATAGCCAGCAGACCCTTCACTGTCGAGGCACTGGTGAAGGTGATAACATCAATTTCGCCGCCCAGGAGCATCTGTTTTGCCTGTGAAATTGATTTGGTAACCGTGGCCGTCCTGTAGGCGGTTACCTGGTGAACTTTAGCTCCAAGCCTAACAAGTCCGTCAGTCAATTCGTTCCCGGCTATGTCAGCTCGAGGCAAAAGAACTCGACGCCTGGCGACATCCTGCTTGTTGAGCCCGGCGAGAAAACCCTGGCTGGTGTATATTTTCGGAACGTAATCAGGACGCAGGCCTCTATCCTCAAGAGCTTTAGCCGTAGCCGGGCCGATGGCCCCAATTTTGGTGCCGGCCAACTGACGCGCATCCAATTTCTTCGACTGCAGCCTTTTCCAAAACATCTCCACGGCATTGACACTGGTGAAGATTATCCAGGCATAGTTTTTTAGCTTCAGGATAGCTTTATTAAGCTCCTTCGAGGTGACTGGTGGGCTGATTCTAATAACCGGCATTTCAACAGGCATGGCTCCACGCTCTAAGAGAAGCTGGCTCAATTCTCTAGTCTGGTGCTCGGCCCTGGTCACCAGGATTCGCTTGCCGAAAAGAGGCAGTTTATCGAACCAGCGAATTTGCTCGCGAAGCTTGACCACTTCGCCAACTACTATCACCGCCGGTGGCTTAAATCTCTCTTTTTGGGCACGACTGCCGATATCTTTCAGCGTGCCGACCAGGGTGCGCTGCCCTGGACTGGTGCCCTGACTTATGACCGCTACCGGAGTAGATGGCAGCCTGCCGTTTTGAAGTAGTTTGTTGACTATCTGTGTCAGGTTACCCATCCCCATCAGAAAGACCAGGGTATCACTGCCGGTGCTTATCCTGTCCCAGGCGATGCTTGACTCGCCTTTTTCCGGGTCTTCATGTCCGGTGATGACGGTAAAAGACGAAGCTAGGCGGCGGTGCGTTACCGGTATGCCGGCATAAGCCGGTACGGCATAGGCTGATGATACACCGGGCACAATTTCAAAAGGAATTTGATTGGCGGCCAGTACTTCCGCCTCTTCGCCACCCCGCCCCAGGACGAAAGGGTCACCGCCTTTGAGCCTGACTACTTTCTTGCCTTCCCGGGCTTTGCTTATCAGAAGTAGGTTTATCTCCTTCTGCTCCATGGCATGGCAGCCACGTCCCTTACCCACATATATCTTCTCAGCACCGGGAGATGTTTCTTCAAGCAGGCTGTCATCGACCAGACGGTCGTAGATGATGGTATCAGCTTTCCTGAGACATTCCAGCCCTTTCACCGTAATCAGGCCCGGGTCACCGGGGCCGGCGCCCACCAGATAGACCTTTCCACGTTTCATTTAAGTTAAGCTATTCTACCACACCGTCCTCTGCCCTCGCAGATCCCTAAAAAGCTTAATGTAGCCATGACCCTTTAGGGTCGTAGCCACGAGGCTAAAGCCTCGTGGCTACATGTTTAGCGAGATTCGACCTGCTGGTCGAATGAATCTAAGATTGAAGGTGCAGGTAATTGCCATCTGTCATTACTAGCGAAGCGTGGCAATCTCACGCCTCCCTACCGAGATTGCTTCGGGGCTCTGCCCCTCGCAATGACAGTTAAGGTCGCTGCCAGGTTTTGCCGTGGCAAGCTTTTGTGCTAAAGTGTATATCCGAAATCGAGATTGAAAAACTCATTTACACTTATAACGCTCTACATAGTAGCCTTCGTCGGATTTGCCGGCTTCAGTTTTATGTTTCCGGTGATACCTCTTTATGCGGATGAGCTTGGTGCGTCGGTATCGCAGGTTGGTCTGATAGTAGCTACCATCTCCTATGTTACTGCTTTCTTTCTGATTCCATTCGGCATGCTCTCCGATAGATTTGGCCGTCAAAAGCTTTTGGTCGGTGGTTTAGTCGTCTTTACGCTGGCTCCATTGCTCTATCCCCTGGCTAACAATCCCGGGCAGCTTATCATAGTCAGGGCGATTCATGGCCTGGCTGCCGCCGCTTTCCTCCCCACAGCTATCGCACTGGTGGTTGATTTAACCCCTGAGGCAAAGCGAGGTGAGGCCATCGGTTGGTATACAGCGTCACTTCAACTAGGCCTGATGTCCGGTCCTATAACCAGTGGCTTCCTGGCTAGTCAATTCGGCTTCGATGCTGCCTTTTACGGTTGCAGCGCCATCTCATTCATAGGCCTGGTTCTTGCCTTTTCTCGCTTGCGGGCTATCGCCCATCGGCCAGCGGTCATACCGGTCGAAGCCAGTTCATCATGGCGCTGGCTGGGACAGCCGCTGGCGATTGCAGTCTTGTTAGCTCCACTGCTGGTTGCGGTCGGCTCGGGTACCATTGGCAGCTATATCCCTCTTTACGGCATGCGTTTTGGCATGACCGAGGCTGATGCCGGAGCCATAATTACCGCTGTCTACGGCAGCTCAGCTTTGTTGCGAGCTCCCGCTGGTAGGTTAGCTGACAGAGTGGATAGGAAGCTGCTGCTTATAGGTGGTGTGGGACTGAGCGCCGTAGCTGTGTCTCTTTTTGCCTTCTTTCACAGCCTGGCACAGTTCATCATTATAGGCGTTGTCTTCGGTATCGGCATGGGGATAGCTATGCCGGCAAGTCTGGTAATGGCAGCCGATTTTTCTTCAGCCAGCGGCAGGGGGGTAGCCATGGCTATACCTACTTGTTTCTTTCAGGTCGGCTTAGCTTTAGGGCCTACTATAATGGGGTCTGTAGCCCAGATGAGTGGTTTTAAGACGATGTTCCTGGCCTGTGCCGTCAGCCTGGTCTTCGGTTTGCTTATCATGCTCGGCTTAATGCGTGCCAAAAAGGTGCGGTCGTGAAGGTCGTGTTACATATATGCTGTGGAATCTGCGCGGCCGGTGCTGTTGAGGCATTAGTCGAAGAGGGGCATCAGGTTCTCGGCTTTTTCTACAATCCAAACATTCACCCGGCGGATGAGTACCAAAAAAGACTAGACGTGGCCTGCAGGGTAGCCAAAGAATTAGATTTCCCGTTGGAGACCGGGGGCTACACGCCGGAAGAATGGTTAAGCCTGACCATCTCCTTAAAGGACGAACCTGAAGGTGGTAAGAGATGCCAGGCTTGCTACAGGCTGCGGCTGGAAAAGACCAATGATTATATGGTGGCTTGTGGTGCGGATGCCTTTACCACCACGCTGACAATCAGCCCTCACAAGTCGGCACAGGCAATCAATAAGATAGGGCTGGAAATCGGCGGCGAGAAATTTCTAATCAGGGATTTCAAGAAAAAGGACGGCTTCAAACGGGCCATGCAGTTGACCAGGCAATGGGAGCTTTACCGGCAGGACTATTGCGGCTGCACGTACAGCAAAAGGCAAGGGAAGGGTTAGGGAAAAATGTAGGGACAGACCTTCAGATCTGTACGAAGCAAACAGAGACTGCCACGCGGAGTTTATCACAAGTGAGATTCTTCGCTGCGCTCAGAATGACAAAAAGGTTGCTTACTACCGACCTCTTTTACGGTAGGTCGCGATAAACTTCTCTATGGAGCGGTCATACGTCCTCTCGACATCAGCCGTAAAGTAGCAGGCTGGCAGTTCACCTGACTTTTGGTGATAGGTGATACATTCGCAGCAAATACCTTTTCTGGAACACGGCTCGTAGGTACAGTTGCAATTAGCCTTATTCTGCTCGATTTTGCATTCTCTCATGGCAACTCCTTTAGCAAATCCAGACTTCTATCTTCTCTGGTCGAATCTCCGGCCTAAGAGAAGTGAAGCAATGGTAATTCTCTGAATTTCGATAGTTCCGCCGGCGACTCCCCAGCCCCAGCCATCGCGCATCATACGCTCCACAGGATATTCTTTGGAGTAACCGTAGCCGCCGTGTATCTGCAAGGCCATACCGGTAACCTCTCTCACCATCTGATTGGCAAAGCACTTAGCCAGGTTAGCCTCGAGTGGGACAGGCAACCCCGTAACGGCATTTGCCGTGGCCCTGTAGATAAGAAGGCGGGCAGCTTCAACCTTCATAGCCATCTCTGCCAGCATGAACTGAACTGCCTGGAATTCACAAATCTCTTTACCCCACTGCTTTCTTTGCTGCGAGTAAGCCATGGCTTCCTCGAGAGCTCCCTGGGCTATACCCAGGCACATAGTCGAGTTGCCGCATCGCTCCAGGTCGAAGGCTGTCATCAGCTTTCTGAACTCGCCCTCCTTGACCACCAGGTTTTCCTTGGGAACACGGCAGTCCTCAAAAATCAGGTCGCAGCTAGGAAAGCCTCTCATGCCCATGAACTGCTCCTGTTTGCCGAAAGTGAAGCCGGGTGTGCCTTTCTCGATGATTAGCCCGCCGATGCCCTTAGCGCCTTTCTGCTCGCTGAGCCTCACATATACCACATAAACGTCAGACTCACCGCCACCGGTGATAAACCGTTTCATGCCGTTAACCACATAGTGGTCGCCTTTCAAAACCGCCCTGGTAGTCAGGTCGGTTAGCGCCGACCCCGCCTCTGGTTCTGTCATGCCAACGGAAATCATCGACTCGCCGGTGCACACGGGCGGTATATACTTCTGTTTCTGCTCCTCGGTACCGAACTGCTCGATCACCTTGACAGGGCCGACATTAGATTCGAAAACAGGTGAAGCGCATAGACATGACACACGCGCCAGCTCTTCGATTGCCAGTATAGCTTCAAAGGCTGAACGCCCCTGTCCTCCATATTCCACAGGGAGACAAAGGCCCAGCAGGCCTAAATCTGCCAGCTTTTTTACGTAGTCGTGGGGCATGTGTTCAGCCCCGGCTTCCCATTCTGAAACCTTCGGGCGAAATTCTTTTTCCGCTACTTCATGTACCATCTTCTTCAGCATCTTCTGGTCTTCGGTTAATTGAAAATCCATCTTCTGCTCCTCGCTTTTTATTGGCGCTATCTCGGTATTTTATGCTGCCACTAAATTTTTTACAATTGGCTGGTTGCCATTCGCCGAGGAATTTTGTTAAGCTGTGAAAAGTTACGCAGAGAGCCCTATTAACCATTTTGTATAACTTCGACGATAGCTTATAATCAGTTTCAGAAAAATCTGGAGGTCAATATGGACAAGAAAGTCGTTATTACTGCAGCTTTGGCCGGGTCAGGCGTTTTCAAGCACCAGAACCCCGCAGTTCCCTACACACCTGCTGAATTCGCCGAGGAAGCAAACAAGGCATACAAGGCTGGTGCTGCTATAGTTCATGTCCATGCCCGCGAGGCAAAAAGCGGCCTGCCTACCTGCGATGTAGAAACTGTGAAGATAATCTACGACGCTATTAAGCAAAAGACGCCTGAATTGATCGTTCAGATATCATCCTCAGTAGGGCCGACCTATGCAGACAGGATAGCCCCCATTATTGCGCTCAAGCCCGAGATGTCATCGCTAAATACCAACACCATGAACTTCAGCGCTTTAGACAGGAAAACCGGCCAGATCATCTTCGATAACGTTTTCACCAACACTTTCACCATGCTGCAGGATTTCGGCAAGAAGATGGAAGAACTGGGGGTAAAGCCGGAACCCGAAATATACGATATCGGCGGTCTGGACAACTGGTTTCTTATCTCAAAACAGGAAATCTTCAGTAAGCCTTATGATTTCAACTTCGTCTGGGGCGTTGCCGGCGGTCAGAGGTTCAGGCCGATTATATTCGCCAGCATGGTGCAAATGCTGCCTCCGAATTCCAACTTCACCACCTGCGGCATAGGCATCGAGCAGTTCCCCGCTATCACTCAATCCTGCTTGATGGGAGGACATATGCGTGTTGGTCTTGAAGACAATGTCCGCGTCCCCAATGGTGAGCTGGCTAAAGGTAGCTGGGAACAGGTGGAGCTGGCAGCTAAGATAGCCTCTGGCCTCGGCAGGGAGCCTGCTACCCCGGATGAGGCCAGAAAAATATTGGGAATTAAGACTAGAGCGAAATAAGACGGTGGCGAGGCTTAAGCCCCGCCACTACATGTTGCTACAAGCAAGGCCTATTTCGTGCCAAACAGCGTGTAAAAGCCTTTGCCGACTTTTCTGCCCAGATAACCGATTTCCACCATCCTCTTGAGTAACGGTGCCGGCTTATATCTTTCCCAGCCGGTCTGCTGGTATATTCCTTCTAGCAGGTCCACGTCGACATCTACACCAACCAGGTCGCACAGCTCGAACGGTCCCATGGGCCAGTTGAAAGATAGCCTCACAATCTTATCTATATCCTCCATGGAAGCCAAACCTTCTTCCAATAATTTGGCGCCCTCGTTCATCACCAGTGGTATTATTCTATTGGTTATGAAACCGGGCGAATCTTTGACCACCACCGTTTCCTTGCCTATAGACTTGCCTAAATCGAGGCTGACTTTTACTGTCTCCTCCGAAGTAAGCAGCGACTTGACCACTTCCAATCCTCTCATCATCGGCACCGGGCTGAAAAAGTGCATGCCGATGACCTTATCCGGACGTTTAGTTGCCGACGCCAGCAGACCTATGGGTATGCCTGAGGTGTTGGATGCCAGTATGGTCTGCTTGGGGCATATCTCTTCCAGCTGCTGGAATATGGGCGTCTTGACTTCGGTCCTTTCAAAGACTGCCTCGATGACATAGTCTGCATCCTTGGCCGCCTGTTTTAAATCTATTGAGGTGCGGATATTTGCCATGGCCTTGTCCATATCGGTCTGGCTGACTCTGCCCTTCTCCACAAACCTGCCCAGGCTGGCTTTTATGGCGCTCATTCCCTTGTCTATGAATTCCTGCTTTACATCGACCATCGTTGTTTCGTAACCACCTTGAGCCACCACCTGAGTTATCCCATTGCCCATTGTTCCTGAACCGATGACACAAACTTTCTTTATGTCCATATTAATTTCCTCCCAGAATTTTTGTCTATTTTATCATGAAACCCTACCCTCAGTAACTTACTCAGGTTGATACTGAGCTTGTGGCTCCCCTTAGTTTGGTGAAGCTCACCGCATAGTAAAGAGCAACATTAATGTTCTCTTTTACTTCACAATGGCCTATAAGAAGGGGTAGGGTCATCTGTATCCAATAATCACCAACGATTTGTTAGGCTGCAAATCACCAGCAATTTGATATTCCCCGATTATTCGCTAGATAATGCGAAATGGCTCAAGATTGAAAAATATAACGATTTACCCTTCTCCGACATTACACTACTTTGGAGGCAATACAACGTTTTGCTTGGAAATATTATTTAAAAAGTAGATGAAAGTAAGTTAGAAAACTATTGGGAATTGGATGGGGACAAAATCACATTGAAGGATTTGATGATAGATTATGTAAGGCACTTAAAAGACCATCTCCAACATTTTGAACAGACACTCGAAGAAATTAACAGATAGCCTTTGCTCATTTCACACTTAAAAGGTTATAATAGCACTTCGTATGCCAGGCCCAATTCTTAGCTAATCAACTATATATGAAAATACTGCACCAAATCGAATATAAACCGACCAAGGTTGTCGGTGGCTATACCGACCGGATACTCAGGGTCGACCTGGGCAAGCCGGAAATCACCATCCAAAAACTACCGTCTGATTTCAAAAACAAATACGTCGGCGGTCGCGGCTATGCCCTCAAATTGATTTGGGACGGTACTACGCGGGAAACCCGTTATGACAGCCCCGAGAATATCCTGATAATGTCCAGCGGTCCGCTCGGTAATGAGCCCGCATTTCCGGGAACCGGCAAATTCATAGTCGGCACTATTTCGCCGCTGACAGATACGTTCATCGATTCCAATATCGGCGGACATTTCGGACCCATATTGAAACGCGCCGGCTTCGATGCACTGGCTGTTTCGGGGATATCAAGAAAAGATGTAGTCATATTGATTGACGGTGACGCGCAGACTATTACTATTGCCGCTGCGCCTGCCTATGATAACGAAACCGACGAGGGTGCACTTTCCTTCGGAGAACGATTGCTGAAAGATGTAAACGGTGGAGAGCTTAACGATTCTCTGGCTGCCGTAACCGCTGGTAAAGGCGCCTGCAATGCCAGGTTCGGTATCGTCAATAGCCTGTTCTTCGATGTCAGGCGGAAGCGCATTCGCTCCAAGCAGGCAGGCAGGGGCGGTACCGGAACCATCATGCGATATAAGGGACTACGAGCCATTGTGGCGCGCTCCAATCTGTCAAAGGTAAACGGTAATAATGCCATAGATAAAGAAGGTGTGCGCCAGGCGGGCTCAAAGCTAAAGGCAGTCGTCTCCAAATGCGACACTCAACAGCTTCACCTGTCCATATGGGGAACCACAGGGCTATCGGAATACATGGACAAATTCCACCTGTTCCCTATCAACAACTATCAATACGGGCAAAGCCCTGAGTCGCCAAAGCTCTTTGCACAGGTCTTCCTCGATAAGTACTTCAGCCAGAAGATACCCGATGGCTGCTACTATGGATGCAATCTCGCCTGTGCTAAGGGTTCTGAAAACGTCAAGCTGACACGGGGCCCAAAGGCAGGTCGGGTGGTTAACATCGACGGGCCTGAATATGAAACCGTTGGCGCCGTCTCTTCCATGGGTATTTTCGACCCCCACTTTGTTATGGAATATAACTGGTACTGCGATGAATACGGCATCGATACCATCTCTACGGGCGTGACCATCAGCTTCTTTATGGAGTGTTTCCAGCGCGGCTTTTTGACTGCTGCTGACATAGGTTATGATTTGACATTCGGCAATATAGAGGCTGCCGATAGGCTGCTGCATGAAATAGCCAGCGGCCAAGGTTTCGGTAAGATCGTCGGTCAGGGTGTAGCCAGAGGCAAGAAATGGGTGGCCGAGAGACATGCTGCCCAAAACGGCACTTCAGTAGATGCTGTCATGGCTGAGCTCAACAAGTTCGGCATGGAAGTTAAAGGCCTGGAGTTCTCTATGTATATTACCAAAGAGTCACTAGCCCAGCAGGGTGGCTATGGCTTTGCCCTCAAGGGACCGCAGCATGACGAGGCGTGGCTGATCTTCATCGACCAGGTTCACAAGGAACTGCCGACCTTGGAGCATAAGGCGAACGCGCTTAGATGGTTTCCCCTGATTCGCACCTGGTTTAACGCCACCGGACTCTGCAAGCTCCCGTGGATAGATGTACGAAACCCTGAGGCAGCCAGCACTGCCGAACCCTCAAAAAACCTTCCCACGCTGGCCTATTACGTCGCCTATCTCAATGCCACGACTGGCAGTAACAAAACGCTTGAGGACGTTTTGGACGATTCAGAACGGTTGTATATACTTCAAAAACTAATCAATCTGCGCCACGGAAAAGGGACTCGGGCTAGCGACCAGATACCACTGAGGGCAATGGGGCCTGCCTACTTCAATGAATATGAAGCCCGGGCTGAATATTATGATGAATGGCTGCAACAACTGCTGGGCGATAATAAAGTCCCCGCAACTCCGGAGCAAAGGCATGAGCTTCTCATGGAGAAAAGGATTGAGGCCTATCAGAATCTCTGCGATATTGTTTACGAGAAGAAAGGTTTCACCTCCAATGCCATACCCAAGCGCGAGACAGTAGAAAAATTCGGCCTTATGGACGAGCAGGCGAAGCAGCTGCTTAACCAGTTAGGTTTGTAAGCAGGTCAGATGATGGTTTCGATTAAGTTTCACGGAATGCAGCGCACGGTAACCAATACCGATAGTATAAATATGCCTATAACGGATAAGACTAAGGTCAATGATGCCCTGGAATACGTCAGACAGCAATATCCCGACCTCCCGCTGGAAGAAGGGATGGTCATTGTAACCGTCAACCTGGAGATAGCCACTCTGGACAGGATTCTGAGGGACAAGGACACTATCTCATTTCTGCCACTTATAGCCGGCGGCTGACCATTGAGCCCACTAGATTATTCTACCCTTCTAGCAGGTATTAGTCTTTTATAATCTTCTGCTTATATTTATTAACGGTTGTACTTGCGGAATGTATTTAAGAACAGCTCTGATGTCAGCAATCTAACTTAAGAAGTGTTACAATAACTATGGCATGTCCACAAAGTCACTGCCGAATAATTAAAAAGTAGCTATAATTTTACCTATCTAAGCCTATTGTCCCAAATCTACTGTTCTATAGAGAGGTATCTGAGATGAGCAAATATTATCCTTCATTGTTCCGACCAATAAAAATAGATGGTATGCGACTTAAAAACAGGCTTGTTGTCCCGCCAATGGGGACCGGTTTTGCCGAAGAGGCTGGCAGCGTCTCAGAGCGTCTAATTAACTACCACGAGGCCAGAGCCAAAGGCGGTTTTGCATTAATTACTCTAGAGGTGACGGCAGTAGATGGGGTAGAAGGCAAGGGAAGTTTGCACCAGTTGAGTATATTCGATGACCGCTTCATTCCCGGTTTAAAACGTCTGGTAGACCGGGTCCATGATGCTGGCGCTAAAGTGGGCATACAATTATATCATCCGGGTAGAGTAACACTACCAGCTATTTTAGGCGGCCTACAACCTGTTGCACCTTCACCCGTACCTGACCCTATTTGGCGCCAGGCCCCGAGAGAGCTAACCATTCAGGATATAAAGAAACTCATTGAGTTATTTGCACAGGGAGCTGCACGTGCTAAAGAATCCGGATTTGATGCCATTGAAGTGCATGGGGGCCACGGTTATCTTATTTCACAGTTCATGTCAGGTTATGCTAACAAGCGGACGGACGAGTACGGTGGTGGTTTCGAGGGATTTATCCGATTTCCTGTAGAAATTATCCGCCGTATAAGGCAGCTAGTAGGTCCCGATTTTCCAATCTTCTTCCGCATAAGCGGTGATGAACTTGTCCCCATGGGCCGGACAGTAACTGAAAGCGTCGAAGTTGCTAAAAGGCTGGCCCAAGAAGGAGTTAATGTTATCGATGTTTCCATCGGAGTAATGGAATCCAGCGCAGTAACCAGTGCCCCTCCCGATATGGAGCAAGGGTTTAACGCTAAGATGACAGCAGCATTCAAAACTGCCTTGTCAGTGCCCGTTATAGCGGTTGGCCGTATTAACCACCCGGATATAGCCGAAGAAATAGTAAGTTCCGGCAAAGCTGACCTGGTTGCCATCGGAAGGCAGTCGCTGACTGACCCCGAGTGGCCAAATAAAGTAGCTAAAGGCCAGAAAAATGACATCGTTAAATGCATTTCCTGCAATGAAGGATGCATTGAAGGTATTATCATATGGGGCAGACCGATGATCACCTGCGTTCAGAATCTGGCACTAGGCAAAGAAGCTGAATATGCCTCCCCACGTGCTTCTAAACGAAAAAAGGTCCTAGTTGCTGGCGGAGGACCGGCAGGCCTAGAGGCAGCCAGAACAGCAGCTCTCTGGGGGCATAAGGTAATTCTCTACGAAAAAGATAAGGCTCTTGGCGGTCAGATAAATATTGCAGTCATTCCACCCAAGAAAGATATTTACAATGAAGTAACGCTATCACGTGCTAAAGCGATAAAGGAATTAGGGGTTGAAATACATCTAGGCAGTGAACTCACTCCTGATATAGTTAAGCAGATTGCTCCGGAAGTTTTAATCATAGCTACCGGGTCAAAACCGCTTGTTCCACAGGTTCCAGGCATTAATCGAAAAAATGTCATTGCCGCTGCTGAAGCTCTTAGAGGAGCGAATATGGGAGACAAGGTAGTTATCGTAGGCGGTGGACTGGTTGGGTGCGAAACCGCAGACTATCTTGCCCAACAGGGCAAAGAGGTAACTATTGTAGAAATGCTTCGTCATACCGCCCGCGATATAGGCCCCGCAGCCCGCTATTTTCTACGACGACGCCTGGCTGAAAAAGGAATAAAGATTCTAACTTCCACAACTGTCCAAGAGATTATCGACGGAGGTATCAAGGTAAACTCCGGCGAAGGTAGCTATATTCTTAGTCCTGTGGACACAGTGGTCATAGCCACAGGAGCTGAATCTGTTAATGAACTGGGACCGACGGTGAAGGATATTGTACCCGAAATATATGTCATAGGAGACGCTGCCAAGCCGGGGAAAATATTGGCAGCTGTGGAACCGGCAGCCGAATTAGCTCGCAAATTATAGAATAGCTATTTCTCTGGTGCTATCAGATAACTGACTCATATTTGCTTATGTAGCATCATAAAAACTTGGCGTTATTAATTTAGTTGTGGCAGAGAATTAAGGGGAAATGTCGTTTAAGGAGGTAAATTAATATGATAGTTGTGGCTGCGAAACTAAAGGCAGTCGAAGGCAAAGGTGATGAACTCGAGCAGGCATTCCGGAAGCTGGTGCCTAAAGTTTTAAAGGACCCGGGTGCTATAAGCTATATCGTTCACCGCAGAGTTGATGCCTCGAATGAATTCTTAGTCTATGAGAAATACGATAACCGGGAGGCTTTAAAGCTTCATGGCTCAACCGAGCACTTCAAGGAGTTTTCTAAGGCTATCGCATCTCTGCTGGATGGACGCCCTGAGGTTGGGATATACAATGAGCTTGCCTGAAGCGCTTTCGAATTGCGACCTATTACTCCCAGCCCTCTGCCGCCAGGGCATCGTGTAGCTCATCAGGATGATGACGGCACTTATATTCAAGCCGGCTGGACTCCTCATGTGACTTGCTGTAGGGCAATCCGCCTGTCATGCGGTTGCGTTCATGCAGTTCGTGTAACAGAACAAAGCCGCGTTCCGCCTCTTCAATGTCGTCGTCTATCCACACCTCATTTTCAGGTACGAACTCATATACATGGTCATGGCCGCCTTCAGTAAAATCGATATCGAAAGCGCTGCGAACCAGACGACCGTTAACAACCCAGACGCTGACGCCGTTCTCCAATTTTTTCCATAGCCGCTCGTGGACATCTTTAGCGTCGGGTAATTGTTGCCCGTGATGCGTCAACAGGCTGACGTCTCCGGCAAGTCGGCGTTCTCTACGCTCCTGCCGGTCGGCCTCAACCAGAGCTTTATCATAGGGCACACCCTTTGCCATTAGTCTGTGCTCTACCAGCAGGTGGTCGATGAAAAACAGTGTCTCGTCGTGAGCAGCCTCGCGGTCAATCCAGAGCTCGTTCAACGGAATATAAGTAAAGGCGAAATGCTGGCCGAAGTTGGTAAACTCCTCGTCGATGTGACCGCGTACGTAGCTGCCGTCGACAATCCAGACTGCTAAATCGCCTCGCTGGTCTATCTTCTTGATGTATGGCGGTTTCGGTGCCGTTGACATAGTCACCTTAAATTTATTATAGACGGTAACATTAGTCAAGGCACAGATATATATTTGCTACAATATTTTCATTTGGTTGGTTTGCGTTCAATCGGCTAGATTCTTCGCTGCGTTCAGAATAACATCCCTAGCGAAGTGCTTGCAATAATCGGGAAGGAGCCAACAAGCAAACAGGCTCCGAGGTTGTCGGAGCCTGTTTTATTTGAGCCAAATAAAATTTAGCTGGTGAGAATTTTGACTGCTTCTTTTCTGTAGGCATCCATGAGATAGGGTATGCCTGTGACCTTAACACACTCGTCAGTTAAGGACATGAGCTCGTTGCGCGTAATAGCGGGCACGCTGAAGCACCTGGCGCCGGCCATCAACTGCTGCAAACCGACCTTGATTTTGTCGGAGTAGCTGTAGATACCGATGGCGCCCAGTGGGATATTCTTCATTTCATTAGCGCCGACGATGCTCTTTACCTGTTCGTAGCAGACAAAGATTTCCTCGGGAGTCGAGCCGAACTGGCTGACCGTGTTCGGCAGCTTGCCATCCTTTATCCACTCGGCAATATTCTTACCGACCATACCCGGAATCATCAACGCCCGCCCCATGCATACCGCCTTGGTAAAAGGTGCACCCAGGGCAAGTGCCTTAAACACGCCATCCTCGCTGCTGAAGCCGCCGGCAAAGGCCATATCCGGCGGTCTTTGACCTTTATCAGCCAGCATCTTGGCGAACTCGTAAGCTGCCGCATGTAGATATAGGCTGGGTATACCCCACTCCTCCATCATCCGCCATGGACTCATACCCGTACCACCGGAGGCGCCGTCTATGGTGAGCAGGTCGATCTTGGCTTTCGAGCCCCACTTTATAGCCATCGCCAGCTCACGCAGGCTGTAAGCGCCGGTCTTTAAGGTAACACGCTTGAATCCCAGATTTCTGAGACGCTTAACTTCGGCATAAAAACCTTCTTCATCGATAAAACCGAGGCGGCTATGCCTTTCAAATTCCTTAAGCGCGCCTTCCTTAAACGCAGCCTGATTGATGGGGTCCGAAGGGTCGGGGGTTATAATATAGCCACGTTTCTGAAGCTCTAAAGCTCGCTCCAGAGAATTGACCTTAATCTCTCCGCCGATACATTTGGCGCCCTGCCCCCATTTCAATTCAATGGTCTCTATGCCATGCTTTTTTATGATATATTCAGCGACACCCAATCTGGTGTCTTCGACGTTCATTTGCACCAGAATTTCACCGAATCCCTGGTGGTAGCGTCTATATATTTCAATTCGCCTGTCCATATCGGGTGATGAAACGACCTTGCCCTTTGCATCACGCTGAAGTTTCGGGTCGATACCGCACACATTTTCGCCACAGACCAGCGTAACACCGCTGATGGCAGCGCCGACGGCAAAATGTTCCCAGTTCTTTCGCGCTATCTCGGTGGAGCCCAAAGCGCCGGTGAAAATGGGAACCTTCATCTTAACCTTTATGTCCCAGCCGTAGTCGGTCTCGGTGTTTACCGACGGGAAGAGGGCGGTATCCGGGTCGCCGACAACACCTTTAGGCATTCCCCTGGCTCCCAGTGCATAGCCCTGGATGTTCAGATGCGAGTAATCAACAGGATAGTCCTTGTCGGCACCGGCGGTTATTTCACCGAAGGGTCCGGGATAGATTAATTCCCGGCCGCGGAAGGTGGCTTTGAAGACTTCACAATTTCCCGTGCAGCCGTCAAGGCAGCGGGAGCAGATGCCGCTTCCGGGGGCTACGCTCCTGGAGCGATTGGCGGTTCTGGTGGCTTCGTCTGAGTTCGGTCGTTGCAAATTCATTTTTCTTTACTCCTTCTTAATTTTGATTTATAGCAAGCTGTTTTTCTAAGGAACTTTTTGCTATGTCATTCTGAGCGCAGCGAAGAATCTTTTAAGACACCTGGGAAAAATTTTCTTTGTGTAAGATTCTTCGGTTGTGGAGTTAATCCTGAGCTAGATCCTTCGTCGCTCCGCGCCTCAGGATGACAGGTGCGAGGGGCTCCCTCAGAATGACAGAAGGTGAAAGTCCCATAGCGGAAGTTAAAAAATGTCATATTCTCACTGGTACCCCCTTTTCTCTAAGGTATTTTTTGGCTTCAGGTATAGATATTTCTCCAAAGTGAAAGATAGATGCAGCCAAAACTGCTGAGGCTTTGGCGATGGCTACAGCTTCGTACAGGTGCTCTAATTTGCCGGCACCGCCGGAAGCTGTGACCGGTATACCTACGGCTTCAGCTACGGCTGTAGTCATCTCCAAATCGTACCCTTCCCTGGTACCATCGGCATCCTTGCTGGTGAGCAAAATCTCGCCGGCACCCAGTTTCTCTACCTTTTTTGCCCAGTCGACTATATCCAGGCCTGTTGTTTCCATGCCGCTTTTAACCACCACCTCAAGTCGAGGGCGACCGCTATTTGGCGGATTCTTGATGCCGTCGATGGCGACGACAAGACTCTGCTTGCCGAACTTCTTCGAGGCTTCCTTTATCAGGTCGGGATTTCTGACGGCAGCAGTGTTGATTGAGACCTTATTGACGCCGAGGTCGAACAACTCTTTCATGTCTTTGGTGTTCCTAATGCCGCCGCCTACGGCAAATGGTATGGTAACTTTGTCGGCTACTCTCTTAACCCATTCCAACCTGGTTCCCCTGTACTCGGCACTGGCCATAATATCTAGGAATACCAGCTCATCCGCACCTTCGCGGCAGTAGGCTTCGGCAGCCTCCACCGGGTCTCGGGCATCCCTGAGGTTGACGAACTTTACCCCTTTAACTACCCTACCATCCTTGACATCCAGACAGGGTATGACTTTTACCACTTTCAACTCATAACCTCCTCGAATTTTATTAATTTCTGATATTCCATGACCGTGCTCA
>JBAVQV010000031.1:0-5542 GCA_049694415.1 Dehalococcoidia bacterium | reverse complement strand
GATACCATGAAACAAATTGAGGCGCAGCTGACAATGCGCCGCTATGAAGGCTTCTTGAAGTAGGAAGATAAATGTTTTTAGTTTTTCTCGGTGCTCCGGGGGCAGGTAAAGGAACTCAAGCAGCCGTGATTTCACGAAAATTGGGATTGGCTCATATAGCTTCCGGTGACCTCTTTAGACAGGCAGTAGAAAAAGGAACTGAGCTGGGGAAGTCAGTCAAAACCTACATGGATAAAGGCGCCCTCGTTCCTGATGAAGTGACCATTCAGCTAATCTCAGAACGGCTGAACCAGCCTGACTGTAAGAGCGGATGTGTTTTCGATGGCTTTCCTCGAACTATTGAGCAAGCCAGGACACTTGATAAGATGTTAGCCAGTCGTGGCGAGGCTATAGACAAAGCGATATATATTGAGGTGCCTGAAAAAGAGCTGTTAAAGCGTCTTAGTGGGCGGTGGATATGCCGCAAGTGCCAAACGCCTTATCATCAGGTGAGTTCACCCTCCAAGGTTACTGGGAAGTGTGATAAATGTGGCGGCGAGCTATATCAACGGTCGGACGATACCGAGGAAACGGTAAGAGAGCGACTTAAAGTCTATTTCGCTCAAACTACCCCGGTTCTTGATTATTACAAGGTGGGGGGTAAGCTTACTGCAGTAGATGGTAATCGTGATATTGAGGAGGTATCCGAGAGAATAATTGATGTTCTCGAGCCCAGGTCGGTGAAAGCTAAATGACTGTGATAAAGTCACCGCAGGAAATGGCTATTATGCGTCAGGCTGGGAAAATCGTAGCGAAAACTTTACAAAGATTGGCAGAAGAAATAAGGCCGGGGATTAAAACGAGCCACCTTGACTCAGTGGCTGCAAGTGAACTGAAGAAATACGGGGCTAAAGCTTCTTTCAAAGGTTATCGAGGCTTCCCGGCATATCTATGTGTTTCAGTTAATGATGAGATTGTACATGGCATTCCTGGAGAGCGGGAGTTGAATAGCGGTGATATCGTCTCGCTCGATTTTGGTGCCATCGTTAACGGCTTCCATGGCGATGGAGCCATAACGGTTGGGGTAGGTAGAATTAGTTCTAAAGCTCAGGAACTTGTAGACGTTACTGAAGCTGCCTTGATGGTTGGCATAAAGGAAGCACGTAATGGTGCTCACCTGGGAGATGTTTCAGCGGCTATCCAGAACTACGTTGAGACAAGTGGATTCTCGGTGGTTCGGGAGTATTCAGGACATGGAGTAGGTAGAGACTTGCACGAAGATCCATTAGTACCGAATTTCGGCCCCCCCGGCGAAGGGCCCGTTTTGCGAAAAGGCATGGCTTTGGCAGTAGAGCCGATGGTAACCACCGGCGATTGGAGGACGCGGCTTGCCGGCAACAGATGGACAGTACTAACTGTAGATGGCAGCCTCGCTGCACATTTTGAGCATACTATCGCTATTAGCGAGGATGAAGCAGAGATACTGACTTTATTATAATATATATATAGAAGTGCAGTATGCCTAAGAAGGAAGCAATAGAGGTTGAAGGCATAGTTATTGAATCTTTACCTAATGCTACGTTTCGCGTGGAATTGGCGAACGGACATGAGGTACTGGCTCATATTTCGGGTAAAATGAGGAAACATTATATTAGAATATTACAGGCAGACAAGGTGTTAGTGGAGCTTTCGCCTTATGATTTGAATCGTGGGAGAATTACGTATCGGTTCAAGTAGGGGTGAGCGTTTGCTTATTGACATAAATGGCAACAAAGTTTATTATTATAGGGTTTTTTGCTTTAAGGTGATTAAATGAAAGTGCGATCTTCTGTTAAGCGTCGATGCGATAAATGCAAAATTATCAGGCGCCGCGGAGTGGTTCGGGTTATTTGCCAGAACCCCAAACATAAGCAGCGTCAAGGATAATGCAGGAGTTATAAGATATGGCACGTATCGCCGGTGTGGACATTCCAAAAGATAAAAGAGTAGAGATTTCTTTGCAGTATATCTATGGTATAGGTCCTAATTTAAGCCATCGGATTTTATCTACCAGCGGTGTAAACCCTGATACTAGGGTGAAGGACCTTAGCGAGCAAGAAGTTAATCGTATTCGCGAGGTTATCGATAAAGAGTATAAAGTTGAAGGCGCGCTTCGCAAGGAAGTTAATTTTAATATCAAGAGACTTATTGAAATCGGCAGTTACCGTGGTCTCAGGCACCGTCGTGGACTACCGGTACGGGGACAGCGAACGCGAACCAATGCCCGGACCAAGCGTGGACTCCGCAAGAAAGTGGCTGGCCGCGGACAAAGGCGTGGAACGGCTAAGAAGTAAAGGAGTGATGGAAAGTATATGCCTAAGAAAAAGAAAACCGGCGTACGAAGGCGAGAGCGCAAACAGATAGCTGAAGGTAAAGCTTATATCCAATCTTCTTTTAATAATACAATCATCACTCTTACTGACCAGAAAGGTGGGGTTATCGCCTGGGGGAGTTCCGGCACTGCTGGTTTTAAGGGCTCTCGAAAAGGTACGCCCTACGCGGCTCAGTTGGCAGCCCAGGGAGCGGCTCAAAAAGCCAAGGAACACGGTTTGCGTCAGGTCGAGGTATTTGTCCGAGGTCCTGGCAGTGGCCGCGAAGCGGCCATCAGAGCCATACAGGCTTCGGGGATTTTAGTCACCGGAATTAAGGACGTAACCCCTGTTCCACATAATGGTTGCCGACCTCGTAAGAGAAGGCGAGTCTAGAAATGGCACGTTATATAGATGCCAAGTGTCGTGTATGCCGCCGAGTTGGCGATAAATTGATGCTCAAGGGGGATAGATGTTTTACCTCTAAATGCGCTTTTGAGCGCCGAGATGTTCCACCTGGTTATACCGGTGTCAGAAAGCGCCGTGCCAAAAAGTCTGACCGTGGTCTTCAGTTGCAGGAAAAACAGAAGGCGCGCTATACCTATGGACTTATGGAACGACAATTTCGCAAATTCTTTGCCGAAGCGGAAAGACTGCCGGGCATAACAGGAGAGACTCTTCTAATTTTGCTTGAGAGACGTTTGGACAATGTGGTTTTCAGGTTTGGCTTTGCTAGCTCCCGCGCTCAAGCCAGACAGCTGGTACGCCATGGACACTTTCTTTTAAACGGCCGCAAGACGGACATCCCCTCTTGCCTGGTGAAGACCGGTGATACTATTGCCTGGCGGGAGGGCAGCACTAAAAATGAATACTATAAAATGCTGGTTCAGGAAATCGAGGGCAGGACTATTCCTGGCTGGCTGGCATTAGACAAACAAAAACTGGTCGGTCAGATTGTTAACCTGCCGACAGCTGAGGATATTGAAGTCAAGTTCAATGAGAAAGCTATCGTTGAATACTATTCTCGTTAAGGAGGCCTCTTGACTGGCTTAGCACTACCAAAGGTAGAATGTGTTGAAAGCACTGAAACGTACGGCCGTTTCGTTGCTGAACCTGTGGAAAAAGGTTTTGGAGTTACATTAGGTAACGCATTACGCCGGGTGCTTCTTAGCTCTCTACCCGGTGCTTCAGTAACCTGGGCTATGATTGAGAGTGTCCAGCATGAATTTTCAACCATTCCCCACGTTAAAGAAGACTCTATAGATTTCCTACTTAACGTTAAAGCCATACGGCTTCGTCATCTAGCCCAGCGTTCCGGGAAATTGAGGCTGGAGGCTGAAGGAGAAGGACAAGTTCGGGCTGGTGATATTAAACCGACGGCAGATTTCGAGATTGTTAACCCGGAACTCTATCTGGCTACTCTGGACGCCCCTGAGGCTAGGCTGGATGTCGAGTTTAATGTTGAGATAGGCAGGGGGTATGTACCGGCCAGTTCCAGCGATAGCCTGCCCATTGGGGCGATTCCTATAGATGCTATTTTCACACCGCTTCGCAAAGTTAATTACTCGGTCGAGCCCAGCAGCCTTAGAGAGGGGAGTAATCAGGAAAAACTTGTACTGGAGGTTTGGACTGACGGCTCCATATCTCCGATAGAGGCGGTTAGCCAGAGCGCGGCTCTCCTGATAGAGCAGTTTGGTTGCTTCCGCGAACTGGCTAAAGCTATAACCCAGGAGGGAGCCGAAATAGTGTGGCAAAGGCTGATCCCTCCAGAGCAGTACTTAATGCCTCTAGACCAGTTGAATTTATCCACTCATACCTATAACAGCTTGAGAAGAGGTGGCGTTACTACATTAGGCCAGATTCTGGAGAAAAGCCTTGATGGCCTGTGTGCCCTGGCTGGCTTCGGCGCTAAATCCAGAGAGGAAGTGGAGGCAGCTCTTAAGCGACTTGACCTGCCTTTCATCCCCGAGGCTAAAGAGAAAAAGGAGAAGAAGGCATCAAAGGCTACGTCTTCTAAGAAAGGGGAAGATACTGAAGATTCGGAAGGGAAGGCAGCGGATTGAGACATCGTGTAGCCGGACGAAAACTTAGCAGACCTACGGCGCAGCGCTGGGCACTTTACCGTAACCTGGTGGCCGATTTAGTTAAATACGAAAAAATTGTCACCACCGAGGCCAAGGCCAAAGAGATTCGGGGTCTGGCTGAAAAGATGATTACCCTGGGCAAAGAAGGCAGCCTGGCTTCCAGGCGGCGGGCCCTGGCTTTTGTTACCGATAAGAAACTTGTCGACAAGATATTCAGCGAGCTGGCGCCCAGATACGCGGAGCGTCCCGGAGGTTATACCAGGATAGTTAAGTTGGGACGGCGGGTCGGTGACGGGGCGAGGCTAGCCCAAATTCAGATGGTAGAATAACGATAAACCCTATTGGAGAAGCTCTTTAACAGCGTTAACAAGATTGTTCTGGTTGTGGAGTATGACGGCAGAAATTATTATGGGTTTCAGTGGCAGGCGAAGTTACCTACAATTCAGTCTGAGCTGGAAGAGGCTATACGAAGAGTTACCGGAGAAAGCAGTCGTGTAATAGCTGCCAGCCGGACTGATACCGGCGTACATGCCAGAGGCCAGGTAGTTAGCTTCCGGACTAAATCTAGCTTAACTCCACAGGTTTTTATTAGAGCCTTAAATTACTATCTGCCGAGGGACATTGCGGTTAAGGGCGCTTGTAAGGTGAATATGGATTTTAATGTTAGGCGTGATGCTGTGAGCCGAGAATATGATTATTATATTTTGAATAGCTCAACTCGCTCTCCTCTATTCGAGGGTTTTGCTTATTTTATGCCTAAAAAGTTGAACACTAGAATTATGAATAAGGCATGTAAGTTTCTTGAAGGCGAACATGACTTCGCCTCATTCGCCACAGCTCTGGGCAAGCTAAGAAGCACAGTCCGTACTGTTTATAATGCTCGGGTGACAAAGAGAGATGACATGGTCACTTATAACGTAACGGCTAATTCATTTCTACCTCATCAGGTTCGTAATACGGTTGGCTTGCTAATAAGGGTGGGTTTAGGTAAAGTAAAACTTGATGAATTTCATCAAATTATGGAGGCAAAACTGCTGGGACTGGCCGGACCGACCGCACCCGCTTGTGGCCTTTGTCTGACTAAAGTTAATTACCCCAGCAATCTGGAGCTGGCAATATGAAGACCTATTC
>JBAVQV010000030.1:0-20545 GCA_049694415.1 Dehalococcoidia bacterium | reverse complement strand
GTGCATCACCCATCGGGGCAGCATGCTGAGCCGCCTTGAAGAACATGACCTCGTGGAAACTGGGATAAACAAAAACGACCGCTTCACGCCCTTAGCCTCAACAGAACTGTCAGTCCATCGTTCCATATATAAACGGACCCCGGCTTCGGCCGTAGTCCACGCCCACCCCTCTTATGCAGTTGCCTTATCTTTTTCCGAACAGGAAATTATTCCCTGTGATGTAGAAGGCAGCCTGATATTGTCAAAAGTGCCAGTTCTGGGTTGGAAAACAAATGTAAAACCCGGAGAGCTTGCTGTAGAAATAGCGGATGAGCTTATGACACACAAAATCGTTTTAGTACATGGCCACGGAAGCTTTGCTGCCGCTCAACTACTTGAAGAAGCTTACCACTACACCACAACTCTAGAAGAAAGCTGCCGGCTTCTATACTTACTCAAAACTCTGCGAATAGAGTTCCGCTAGCCTGTCAAATCTGCAAAGATATTAACTCGGGACTAAAATCAGCAGATAATCGGCAATAAGATTACTGGCACCAACGGCCAATCCTCAAGGTTAGCTCCACCTAGTCTGTATCAATTTTGAATATGCCGGTATGCACCAATGAAGATACTTGGGATTTTTACCTTTTATCACTTCAAAATAGAGGCGCTGAAGTTCTTTGGTTATTTTTCCTATTTCACCGTTGCCAACCCGGCGATGGTCAACTTCCAAGATAGGACTTACATGGGCAGCAGTGCCGCTAAAAAATGCCTCATCGGCAACGTAAAGCTCGCTGCGGTCAACCGACCTTTCCACAACTTCCAATCCAAGCTCATTTCGGGCCAGGTACATAACCGTGTCTCGAGTAATACCCATCAGGATATTATCGGAACTCGGCGGCGTTACTAGCTTACCTTCCAGGACGAGGAAGATATTCTCACCACTACCTTCAGAGACGTGACCGTCGTGGTTCAATAAAATTGCTTCGTCGAAACCCAGTTCATTGGCTTCGGTCTTAGCCAGGGCGCTGTTAACGTAGATGCCGGTAATCTTACCTCTGGCCGGAATCATAGTATCATCAACACGCCTCCAGGAAGAGGTGTGGCATCGAACCCCTTTGTCGGCATCCAAATACGCAGGTAAAGTAGCCACAATTATGAGGAAATCGTCTTCTAAATCATGTAATTTAACACCGATAGCTTCAGAGCTTTTGTAGGCCAGGGGTCGGATATAAACATCCTCACGATAGCCGCTCTTTTCCACCAGTTTAACGGTCAATTCTGTCATTTCATCAACTGAATAATGAGTATCTATCTTCAAAATGCGACAACCTTTGTGCATGCGCCCATAGTGGTCTTTAACACGGAACAAAAATAATTGCTTTTGCTCCTCATTCCAGTTGCCGCGGATACCCTCGAAACAAGCGGTACCATAATGGAGAGCATGGGTTAGAATTCCGACCTTAGCTTCGGCAAGCGGCATAAATTGCTTACGAAAATAAGCGAATGGAGGCATTACTATTCTCCTTTTTCTCTAAATTTCCCTCTGGAAAAGTCGAGCTTTATTATAACTTTGAATCTTGCTAAAGACAAGCTTAGCGGGAAAGCGATGGCGTTTCGAGTATGTAATCACCTTCACGCCTATCGAATATATCTTTAAGCAGCACGGTGCGTCCGGTTTGAATTGCGGTAAAGCCGTATTTGTTGCGTATACGGTCGATAGCTTTGTCCAGATGCCCCAGTCTCTGTGACCTGGAATCAAGCAGATTAAGTTGTCTGCCATAACTGACTAAATTTGATACTCCAATACCAATAAGCCGCACCGGTTTTCTCTTTCCACTCAGAGCCTGTTCCAGCAGCTTAACTGCTCCAGTGAAAATCAATTCATCAGCATCTATTGCCTCTCTAGAGCTGAAACGGCGTGTAATAGTTTCAAAATCCGAATACCTCAATTTTAAGGCTATAGTTCTGGCGTGCTTAGTCTCTTGACGCAGTTCTGCGCCTACTCGTTCACATAGATAACGCAGCATAGCCTGAAGAAAAACTTTATTGGAGGTGTCTTCTGCAAAAGTGGTCTCTCGGCTGATAGATTTGGCCTCGCCGGGTGGCTCTACCTCTCGGTTATCCATGCCATTGGCATAATGATAAATCATCAATCCGTAACTACCAAAACGATTCTTGATAACCTCAAGTGGTACAACTGCTAACTGACCAATGGTTTTTATTCCCATCGCCTTTAAAGATTGCTCTGTTTTTTTACCAACGCCGGGTAAGTTGGCCACAGGTAACGGTGCTAAGAAGTCCTTTTCTTGTCCCGCAGCTACTTCAACTAGACCATCTGGCTTACCTAAGTCAGAAGCAATCTTAGCCACCACCTTACAACTGGCCATACCCACCGAAGCAATCAGCTTAAGCTCCTTCTTGACCCGCTCTTTTATGCGCGATGCTATCTGATATGGGGTACCAAAAAGTTCACAACCAGTGACATCAAGATAAGCCTCATCCAGCCCAGCTGGCTCCAAACAGGGTGAAAAATCAGCCAGAATCGTCATGAATCTTTCTGATGCATCACGATAAGCAGGAAAACTACCTTGAAGAAAAATGGTTTGAGGGCAGAGGCGATAAGCCTGAGCCAGAGGCATACCAGCCCGAATGCCAAAAATACGGGCTTCGTAGGAAGCTGAGGCTACCACGCCGCGGCGGTCAGGTCTCCCACCGACAACAACCGGCTTATCAACCAATTCTGGGGCCAGCGCTTGTTCCACAGAGACAAAGAAAGCATCGAGGTCGATATGTAAAATACAGCGATTCACGTCCAAGGTGATTATAGATTAGAGGCAAAAAGCCGACAAGAAGAACCTTAATTACGAAAATTAGTTCGAGGCTGAATTCTCACACTACCGGGACCTGAATGTTTCCTCTTTTACACAAACTTTGGCAATGGCACTTTCTTGGCATCCATTCCAAGTTCTTTAAGTCCTTTATTCCGTAGTGATTCCAGGAGTGACTTCAGTTTTTGTCGCTCGGTTTCGGAAAGTGAAGACATTATCTTTTGAACTGATTTCCTTTTCAGTGCTTGTTTATAAGCCTGCTGGCCCTTCTCAGTCAAGGTGACTCTTACCCAATTCTTTCTGTGCAAATCTTTAGTTCTCTTCACCAGTCCAGCCTTTGCCATTCTGTCCAAAATTCCGGAAACTGAATGAGGCCGCCGGAATATCATTCGCGATATCTGCGCCGGTGTCGCCTTATCTCCGATAGCTTTGATAACGAACAAGACCTCAGCCTGTGTGGCTGGAAGGCCATATTGACGCAGCTCCTCTTCCCTGGAATTGAATATTATGTCGCTCACCTGATGCAGCAAAGCCCACAAGTTGTAATCCCGGTCTATATCTGAAACTTCTGGCATTATATTCTCCTTCTTGAAATTAGAGGCAATCTAATTGCTGATAGGGCCCCTCCTCCAATCGGCAAATTAGCCCTCCAGCACAAAACTACCTGATAGGTTGATTCTATCACAATAACCTGCAAAAAAAAACAACATTTAGATAGCCTCCTCATTGTTCGATAGCCAACCAAACGTTTAAAGTATCAATACCCAGTACTAAAGTACCATTGCATAAAGCACTCTTGCATTATGAGATTTATCCTAACATAAAATAACATCTATGATAAGATTTTTTCTGTCTGAAACTGCCCCACTACCCCTTGTCAGCTTTATTTGCCGTCTGGCTTTTCGAGACCAGGGTCTTCATTCGACGTTCGAGAACTCCCCGCTCCAGAAGAACCAGCTTCTGGCATTTGAGGCACTTGATCCGTATGTCAACCCCCAACCTTACCACCTGCCATTCATCACCTCCACAAGGATGCTTTTTGCGTAAGCAAACTATATCGTTGACCTCTATTTCCATATCCCTCAGCGGGTAACCTGGCCAATTAACTTATTAATATCATCACGTAGCCCTTGTGCATTATGCCGAGCGGCTTGAGCAAAGTCTTTACCTTTTGAAGCATAAAGAATTTGCCGAGAGACGGCGACAATCGCTTTTTCTCCCCTAGCGTCGATTCCATTTTTAACCGCCGACGCCAGGTCACCACCCTGAGCTCCAATACCCGGGATAAGAAGAGGCATCTCGGGACACAGTTGTCGAATAGCTTTTAACTCATCGGGATAGGTAGCCCCAACTACCAAGCCAATATTTCCACGTGTATCCCAATTCTTGGCTTTACGAGCCACTGCCTCATACAGCGGCCTGCCCTGAGCATCGACCAGGCTCTGGAAATCTGCCGCGCCGGTGTTAGAGGTCCGGCACAGGATAAAAATACCTTTATCTCCATATCCGAGGAACGGTTCAACCGAGTCATAACCCAGGTAAGGGCTAACTGTAGCGGCATCAAAGCCAAAGGTCTCAAAAAGGGCTTTGGCATAGGCTTTAGCCGTGTTGCCGATGTCGCCTCGCTTGCCATCGCCTATTACCGGGATATAATCGGGTATATGCTCGACGGTCTTCTGTAAAACTTTAAGCCCGTGGATACCCAGAGCTTCGTAAAAGGCCAGATTTGGCTTATAAGCACATGCCAGGTCAGCCGTGGCATCAACGATGGCCTTATTAAACTCCAAAAGATCCACTTTCGGCATGAGCGTCACGTCAGGGTCCAGCCCAATACAAAGCAAGCTCTTGTTTCGCCGGCCGGCTGACAGTAACTTGTCAATAAATCTCATATGTACCCGAATTATAGCCTAAGAAGACAAAGCTTCCAAGCCATATGGTAATAGTGCCTATGATACAGGATATACACAGTCTCCGCTTCTTAATAACAAAATAACAAACTGCGTAGGCCATTCACCTTCTTACCATGTCATAGAATCTTACTTTTTGACAGGCTGGCACAGGTCGGGTATGATTCTAAGTTACATAGTGAGATTGAGGGCAATACCTGGCCGGTGAAAAAATCGTAGACCTTTCCTGGCGCCATTTATGGCAAAGTATATTTCACGGGTAATAAAATTAAACTTCCTACAGAGGAGATAAGAAAATGGCTTTAACACATGTACCCGGCAAAAACGCAGGACATCTGGTTTTGTATGCCTTAAGTACCTGCCCCTGGTGCAAAAAGACAAAGAAATTGCTGGACGACCTGGGTGTAGAATACGATTACGCCGATATCGACCTACTGACAGCTGGTGAGAAGGATGAGGCTATAAACGTGATAAAGAAATGGAACCCACACAGTTCGTTCCCCACGCTCGTAATAAATGATAGTCTATGCATAGTTGGTTTTGAGGAAGACAAAATTAGGAAGGCGTTGAAATTGTGACTGGAGAAATAACAGTAATCCCAGGCGAAATTGATAAATTGTATGAGAGGTTAAAAGCCGAAGCTGAGGCCGGCGGCTACCATCTCAATCCGGAGGTTGCATTCACCAAAGAACTGGTTAAGGGATTGCTCATAAATCAAAAGAGGTACGGGTACCCTGCTTGCCCGTGCAGGCTATCGTCCGGAAAAAGAGAGGATGACCTTGATATTATCTGTCCTTGCGATTATCGAGACCCGGACCTCGGTGACTACGACACCTGTTATTGTGGTCTCTATGTTTCTGATGTTGTGGTAAAAGGTAAAAAACAGATTGGCACCATACCCGAGCGGCGGCCACCCGTTGCAGAAAGAAAACTATCAAAACCAAAACCAGCGCCGGGTACCGTTATGTCCCTACCTCTCCCAGTATGGCGGTGCAAAGTCTGCGGCTATCTATGTGCCAGAGATAATCCACCCGAAGTATGTCCCATATGCAAAGCTACGAGAGACCGGTTTGAACGTTTTATGTAGCTATATGACTTGTAGTTGCTTCCCGACTAAAATAGTCAGCCCAATCTCTTAATCAGACTCCGTAGAAAATAACGTCTAATTTCTCCTACTAGAAATTATCAATATGGTGAATATTTAAATGGATTACAAACAGGCTGAAGACTACATTCTAAGTTTCACCGACTACGAGAAAATGCCCGGCATCGCCTACACATCGGCTAATTATGACCTGAGGCGAATGGAAAAGCTTCTGCAACCATTGGGGAGTCCGCATCTAGGGACAAGAACAGTTCACATAGCCGGCACCAAAGGTAAAGGGAGTACAGCGGCCATGATTACCCAAACACTTATCTCTGCTGGCTACAGGACAGGGCTATTTACCTCGCCACATCTCCATACCCTGAGAGAGCGAATAAGGATTGACGGCGCTATGATTTCCGAGGCTGATTTCGCTGCTCTAGTAACGGAGCTAAAACCAATCGTTGAATCGGCAAACAAACAGGCTGCTTTCGGTGAGCTGACTACTTTTGAGATATTGACAGCCGTTGTTTTCGCCTATTTCAAAAAGAATCACGTGGATTTTCAGGTGTTGGAGGTTGGATTAGGAGGCAGACTGGATGCCACTAACGTGGTCAAACCTGATATCTGCATCATTACCTCACTTAGCCTTGACCATACCGAGATTTTAGGCGACAGTGTCGCTAAGATAGCCGCTGAAAAGGCGGGCATAATCAAGCCGGGATGTATTGTAGTCAATGCGCCACAAGTCGACGAGGCAGCCCAAGTAATTAAGCAAGTTTGCCATCAACAGCGAGCAGACTTAATTCAACTCGGCCAGGATGTTACCTGGCATAAGACAAGCGGGGACCTAGATGGGCAGACCTTGACAGTTTTCACCAAAAGCGGACACTACGACCTCACTATTCCGCTTCTCGGCGACCACCAACTGGAGAATGCAGCCACGGCAGTGGCCGCCACAGAAGCGCTGGTATCCCTTGGAACCAGTATTTCATCCCAGAACATAGCTCAAGGGTTAAGCCAGGTAAGCTGGCCAGGCAGGCTTCAGATATTAAACCGCGAGCCGACGGTAGTCGTCGACGGAGCTCACAATGCCTATTCAATGAGTAAACTGGTAGCAGCTGTTAAAGAATATTTTAACTATAAAAGGTGTTTTGTTATTTTTGGAACTTCGTGTGATAAAGATATCTCCGGAATGGTACAAGAACTCGAATCTCTTAGCAACCATATCATCATTACCAGTTCTTCTCATCCGAGAGCGGCTTCCATCTCATTACTAGCCGAAAAGTTTATTAGTCTGGGTGTCAAAGCGATGACAGTGGGAAATGTCATGGAGGCTTTATCGAAGGCTCTATCTTCAGCCAAGAAGACGGACCTAATTCTGATTACAGGGTCGCTCTTCGTTGTGGCCGAGGCAATTGATTACATTACGAAGGCAAGAGCACCCATGGCAGCCGATGATATTAAGTAGAAGGAGTAACCGCCTCTTTAGCTAATACTCCGGCGAAAAGCCGTTGTAGTGCCATTGTATGACTACAGGTACCTCGTTGGGAAAAGAATTGACAGGTGCAATACCACTTCTTGCCTTTGTAACTAACAGTATAATTATTATGGTCACCGCGGAATTCTGCAGCGAACTCTGACAGTGTCACGCGGTCAGGTTCTTCGGCATAGCGTCTGGCTTTCTCGACCTTGCCGATTAAGCTGGACTGCATAATAAAACCTCCGCAACCAAGTATATAACGCATCTGTGAAAAAGTCTATGAATACAATTTCCTTGCCTTTAAGCCCAATCACAAGCTAAAATACACAGAATCGGGAAAACATAAATGCGGGATGAGATTACCAATGCTTTGAAGGCACCTGGCGCCGATTATATCGAGATTCGGGTTGAGAAAAACAAAGCAACCCGCCTTGTCTACCACGGTAAAAGATTGGAGGAGGTAGGCAGAACATCCAGCCTTGGCGGCAATGTGCGGGCTCTGGTCAAAGGCGGCTGGGGCTTCGTCAGCTTCAATAACATCCAGAATCTTCAAGACAATGTGGAGCTAGCTATAAAAGTGGCCAGGCTTATCGGCAAAGAAGCTTTTTGCCTTAGCCCAACAGAACCGATAATCGATGTGGTAACGACCGGAGAAAAGGTTCCATTGAGCATCTCACTGGCATCGAAGAAACGACTGCTTGATGAATACAATGACCTTATTCTGAGCACACCTAAGATCCGAACATCCAGCATCGGGTGCCAGGACAGTCAGAAGAAGATAACTTTTGCCAACTCCGAAGGCACTTATATAGAGCAAACGAGAGCAGATATCAATATGCGTCTAACAGCTATAGCTGCAGAAAACGGGGAAGTCCAGCAGATTGGGTTGAGTCTAGGTAGCCAAGGTGATTTTTCGGCTATAGAGGGTTTGCAGCAGCAGGTAAAACAAATAGCACAGCGGGCAGTAAAGCTGCTCTCTGCTCCTCGGGCCAAAGGAGGCGAATATACAGTTGTCTTGGACCCAATCCTGGCCGGTGTATTCGCTCACGAAGCCTTCGGTCATTTATCCGAGGCAGACCACGTTTACGAAAACAAACGACTGCAAGAGATTATGGTCCTGGGCAGAAGATTCGGCGATAAACATCTTAATATTGTCGATGGCGCCGCTGTTCCCGGGCTGCGAGGCAGCTATAAATATGACGATGAGGGAGTTCCGGCAACCAAAACTTACCTTATTCGGGAAGGTGTACTCGAGAGTAGACTACATTCTCGAGAGACGGCTGCGAAGATGCGAGAGAAAACTACGGGAAATGCCCGGGCAATTAGCTATTCTTTCCCGCCGATAGTCAGGATGACTAACACCTACATTGAACCGGGAATCCTATCTTTTGAAGATATTATCAGCGGCATCAAAGAAGGAATATATGCCAGGGACTGGTACGGAGGGACAACCAGTCTGGAGATGTTCACTTTCTCTGCTGCGGAAGCTTATATGATTCGCAACGGCAAGATAGCAGAATTGCTTCGCCCTGTAGTACTCAGCGGCAACGTCTTCGTCACTCTGGGCAATATAGATGCCATCGGCAATGATTTGGAGATGAATCAGGGTGGTGGTTGTGGTAAACGCGGACAGATGCCCCTGCCTGTTTCAAATGGCAGTCCACATATAAGAATTCGCCGTTGTCTGGTCGGAGGCAGCTAAGTGGAAGAGATTCTATCGCAGGCCAAGAAAATAGCAGAACATGCTGAAGTATTTCAAGTTTCCTCTAGAATAACCCCGGTCAATTTTGAAGCTAACCGGCTTAAAGAAATTCAAGCCAAGGAAAGCACAACTAATGCTTTAAGACTTATTAAAAGCGGCAAAGTCGGCTTCGCTCAGGCTACTGGTTTTATCGAACCAAAAAAGTTGGTCGAAATGGCAGAGGAGACATGTCAATTTGGTACGCCAGCCAAATTCAACTTTTTGGGCCCGAACGTTTATCCCAGGGTAGATGTCTTTGATTCACAGATAGAAAAGGTAAATATAGAGAGTATGGTTCAGCTCGGAGAACAACTCATTGCTGCCATAACACGGCACACACCTTCTATTGTATGCGAAGCGATTGTCACCAAGGGAACCATCTCGGTTAATATCATTAATTCCGAAGGTGGCAATGCCAGTTACAGTAAAAGCTTCTTCAACGTGAGCCTGGAAGGTGTCCTTATCAAAAATGAGGACATGCTCTTCGTTGGCGATAGCCTGAGTTCATGCCACCCCATCGTTGATTTCAAGCCGATAGCTGAAGAGGTAATAATGCAGTTAGACCTGGCCAAGAGAAACGCCAGTCTGTCAACCAAGTTGATGCCCGCGATTTTCACACCGCGTGGCGTAGCTAGCGCACTAACCTCCCCATTGATTTCGGCTTTCAATGGTAAAATAGTATTCGACGGTGCTTCGCCCTTGAAGGACAAGCTGGGGCTTCAAGTTTTTGATAAAAACTTTTCGTTGTGGGATGATGCTACTCTGCCCTATCAGGTAGCCAGTTATCCCTGCGACGACGAAGGTGTGCCAAGCCAACGAACTTCGCTTATTGACAGTGGAGTTGTATCACATTTTATTTATGACCTGCAGACAGCAGCTCTGGCTAAAACACAAAGCACTGGTAATGGCGACCGTCACGGTGGCGTGCCGGCGCCCTCTCCAAGCTCATTAATCATAGACAAGGGTGATACTTCTTTTGGGGACATGGTAAAAGACGTAACAGAGGGTTTAATAATAGATACGCTGATAGGTGCCGAGCAGGGAAACATATTAAACGGGGATTTTAGTGGCAATGTTTTACTTGGTTATAAGATAGAGAATGGAGAAATAACAGGCAGGGTGAAAGATACTATGGTCGCCGGTAATGTTTATCAGCTTTTGAAACAAATTGAAGCTATAGGGAAAGATGCCAGATGGGTCGAAGGTTTTCTCTGGACTCCCTGCCTCTACTGCCCTAGTTTATCGGTGGCCTCGAAGACAGGATGAGCTTGATGAAAAGTGCAGTTAAGCTATACAAAGAACCACATCGCAAGGCCTGTGACCTGCTCGCTGTCTGGCCTGGGATTGGAAATGTGGCGCTGATAATTGCCAGGTATATCAAAGACAAGCTGAAGGCTGAGGAGATTGGGGAAATCGAGCCATTCGATTTCTTTGACCCTATTGGCATTATGGTCAAAAGCAACATAATAGAAGCCCCTCAATTTCCAGAAAGTAAATTCTATTATTGGCAGAATCCCAAATCGGACAGAGACCTACTCTTATTTATCAGTGATGAGCAACCCAGTTTCAAAGGCTATGACCTGGCAGGTTGTGTGCTAGATGTCAGTCAAAAACTTAAAGTCAAAAGGGTGTATACCTGTGCCGCAGCGATTGCTCGAATTCACCACACTGAAAAACCAAAGGTTTGGGGAGCTGCCACAAACCAGAAACTTCTCGAGGTACTAAGAAAATACGAGGTTATCCTCCGCGGCGACATTCAAATTGCCGGACTTAATGGCTTGTTCCTGGGAGTAGCCAAAGAGAGGGGTTTTGATGGTATCTGTTTACTGGGCGAGGTGCCTACTTACACCACTCGAATACCTAACCCCAAAGCCGCTCTGGCGGTGCTTGACATCCTGGCTAAGATATTAGCCATTGATATCAATCTGTCCGAACTGGCTAAACTGGCTAAAGAATCAGATGAGCAAATGAAAAAATTAGCCGCTGAAGCCATGGAGGAATTCATAGACCGTTACACCAAACCCGTGTGGCCGCCAGAAGAGGAGGAGATGGGCGAAATTGAGGAAATCGAGGAAATGGAGGAAGAGGAGGAGGAGGATAACGAAAACGGAGACGAGGAAAACAAATAAGTGCCAGCGGAATTATCCCCAAAACTCCGTTACATAGCAGAAATATTCGATTCAAGTAAGAGTGTAAACAGCTCTAAACAACTATGTCTATCAGATCTCAACGGTGAGGAACTGGAATTTTTAGCAGAAATATTGATAAACACAGATTTAGGGCGACGGCATGAGATTATTTCTCAGCTTGTTCACCTCAGCGAAGTTGACTTTAAGCTCGATTTCAGCGGCGTTTTCGTATTGTCTCTCCGCGACCCCGATGAAACAATAAGAGCACAAGCCGTCGCTGGTCTGGACGGAAAAGAAAATTACCTGCTTATAAAGCCATTAGTGCACGCTTTAAAAGAAGATATTTCTGCCAAAGTAAGAGCAGTAACAGCCATAGCTCTTGGTAAATTTGCTCTTCAGGGCGAACTGGGTAACCTCCCCAGCTATTACCGGGAAAAGGTATATAATTCTTTGTTGGAAGTACTGGATAACAAGACCGAATCGACTGAGGTAAAACGTCGAGCCTTGGAGGCCATCTCTCCATTTAGTTTGCCTCGAGTTAAAGAACTTATAGAAACCGCCTATCACACCGATGATATCAAGCGCAGAGCCAGCGCTATATGCGCCATGGGACGCAATTGTGATTTGGCCTGGCTATCTACTCTGTTAACTGAGTTAAACAGTGATGAAGCTGAGATACAATACGAGGCGGCTGTGGCCTGTGGCGAACTCGGTGCTGAGGAAGCCGTGCCCCACCTCGTAGGGATGACTAATAATGAGGACCAGCAGGTTCAGGACGCTGCTATAAAAGCCTTAGGCGAGATAGGTAGCGAGCCAGCCAAGCAAGCCCTCAGTAAGTTGACTGAAAATCCGCAACCCAGAATCCGCGATGCAGCCAAATCAGCCTTGAAGGAGATACAGCATTGCGAAAATCCTCTATCTTCACAGCTTTAACCAAGCCACCACTATTAACCGGTGACAAAGTTAAGCTGCGTCCAAAGCGGTTACAGGACGCTGCCAATGACTATAGCTGGCGACAAGATACTGAGCTATGCCGCCTCGATGCTGCCCCTCCGATACTATGTTCTTTTGAAGAGTTCTTGGAAAACTACCTTGAAGATTTACGCCGCTTGAGTGGAAGCTATCGTTTCGCCATCGAAACCCCAGACGGCAGACACATTGGCAATTGCAGTTATTTTAATCTAGACGAAACCAAAAAAGAGGCCGAGATCGGCATCATGATTGGTGATCGGGCTTACTGGAACCGCGGTTACGGGGCTGATACTATAATTACTTCGCTTAATTACTTTTTTCCCCGAACTAATATAAAAAGAGTTCATCTAAAGACGTTAATGTGGAACGTCAGAGCACAAAAATGTTTCCAAAAATGCGGTTTCGTCCCCTGTGGGCAGATAATTCATGGGGACTACACTTTTATGCTAATGGATACTCACCGCCCGGCCAAAATTCAGAGAAAATAGAACGACACCCTAATCCGCCACAATACTAATACACAAAAACCGGTTTCTGGTCGGTAATGATTCTCCTTGTAACTGCTAACTGATGGCGGATGTGCTTCGGCAAAGTGAATAAAGATTGGTGTGTCACACCATCGTAAGATTTTAGCCCCTTCGACAGCCGGGCCGAAATCCTACAGTCTATATCCTCGGGTAACAATTCGGTGGGCTTGACACTTTGTGACGCTGTGGCGAACCCCCACAGGTCAACAAAGGAAGGAACATAAGCTTGATACGGGCAGACTATCTTGAAAACACTTTTCAAAGTGTTGATTATAGCAGTGAAATTTTTTAAGTTAGTCCAGCCAGCAGCCCCAGACTGGACAGATATAATACCCCCGACATTCAGCTTATCTTTTACAAGCTCATAAAACTCTCGAGTGTATAACAAGCAAGCCGGACCCTCTTCCAACGGTTCAACCAGGTCAATAATAATAACATCAAATTTATCGTTAGTCTTCTGCAAGTACACCCGAGCATCGGCAAAATTAAGTTCCAAACGTGAGTCGTCAAAGGAATCTTCATGAAATAACGGAAGGTAATGTCGACAGATATCTATGACCTGCGCGTCAATGTCCACCATAACTACTCTTCGCACGGTCTTATGGGCCAACACTTCGCGCAGAGTAGCTCCCTCGCCACCTCCGGCAATAAAAGCTGTCTCCGGACAAACATGGCTCAGCATTGCTGGATGAACTAATGCCTCGTGATAGATGAATTCATCTCGCTCACTTGACTGAATTTTTCCATCCAGCACAAGACAAATGCCAAAGCTCCGGGTATCAACAATCTCTACAGACTGGAATTTGGTTCGTCCTGAATATATTATTTTCTTAATCCTATGGAGCTGCGCAAGGTTAGGACTGACTTCATCATATAGCCATTTACGTTTATCAGGATTGTCCGGGTCTTTCATTTCAACACACAGCCAACTTGATTATTTTGCAAGATTCCCCTTTTCAACTCAATAAAAGAGGGATTCTTTGACCCCAGCTTTTCCACGAGTGGGTTGATAGCTAGCTCGGGTTTAACGGAATCACCACAAGTAAAAATGTCTATAGCTGCATAACCGTGTTCAGGCCAAGTATGAATGCACAAATGAGACTCAGAGATAACTAGTACGCCGCTTATCCCTTGTGGACTAAAGGCATGGAAACATTCATTTACTACAGTAGCACCAATCTGTTCAGCAGCTTCATGAAGACAACGTCTAAGAAAATCTACATCGTTAAGCACCTCCACATTACAGTCTTTCAGTTCTAGTAGTAACTGCCTTCCGAGAGCATTCAAATCACCGTCCCTCCTTTAAATTCTTATTTAATGAAATTCTCACCTCCAATCTTCCAGAGAATCAAGTGGAACAGCCAGTAATTGTATATTTTGTAAAAATGATTTTCAAGACCCTGTAACCCTATTGACAAAAGCGACTTTACCCTGTAAAATCGTTTTACAAAGGGTGGTCGACCCTTTAAAAGCAAAACTCAAGATGGAGGTGTCAATTTGAGAATTATTGGTATTGTGTTAGCTTTGGTATTGGCCGTATCACTCGTGTTGCCAGCGGCAGCATTGGCACAGGACGAGTATGCCGGATTGTCAAACTGCGCTTGGGACAAGGTAAAGTGGCAAGACAATGAGAACTCCTGGGGCTTATATCTGCAGCATTGGGGGAGAACTCCGATTCAAGCCATGTCACGACTTGGAGGTCTGTGCGGGCCTAAGATCCTGTGTGAGGCACTGGGCACAAGTTGCCCCAACGCAGGCCCGGGGATTTACCAAAATCCCAATGCCTGCCTTGGTGGTTGCCCGGCTTGTAGAGAGGTTGAACCGGGAGCTCTAGCCACCTGCTCTGACCCCGCAGCTTGCAACGCATCATTGTCCAGCGTATCCTGTCCGGCTACCGGTCAAGCAGAATCTACCTGCCCTGCCACATCGGTGGTATCTGCTCCTGGTGGGGATCCAGTCCTTAGCCTGCCACACTGCGGTTTCTGCTGGGGAATCAGCCTTGCCTTCGCCGGCAAGAGCTGGGCTGGCGCTGACATTGGTACTCACCCGAGAATCAACAACAACCACCTCAACCATTTCGGAACCAGCGAATGCTCCGGCGGCAACCATGGTGGTGACTGGGGAATTACCGGTGCCCCGCACACTGAATGCTGCTCCCTAACATGGGCTCTGCAGGATAACTGCTTCGGTAAACCATATGGCGACAAATGCGCACCGAATTAGACCTATAGTATAGATAAGATATATTTTTAGACAACTTACAAGTTCAGATTGGTGTACCCTGACCGAGGATGCGGTCAATCCTCGGTCAGGGTTTCTATTGCGCTTGAGTGACGTTTAATACCACGGCTGTGACCCCCTTAAGCTCATGGTTTCTAACCTAGCTAAGTTAAAACCTCGCTATTATTTACCTCCATAAAACAGAGGGCTATATTGTCGGACGAGACTGGGTTCACCACTGTGTATGTCGCCAGGAGTCAGCCGGAGGCGGAAATTGTTAAAGGACACCTCAACTGCGAAGATATTCCGGCTATACTTCGCTACGAGTCTGCTGGAATTATCTATGGCCTTACGGTTGACGGTCTAGGTCAGGTGGAAGTGCGTGTACCGTCTCATTTGGCTCAGCGCGCCAGAGAAATTCTAGCCGTCACCGAAGACGAGGAACGCTAAGCTTTCAAGCCAAGCTCTGAATACAGAGCTTGATAATCAAAACAGTTATCCAAAACCTTACCAAACATCTCTAGTTTCCGCCGACTCCGAAAACTAGCTTTGGTTAATGCCTCCTCAATACCGACTAATGCTGCGGAAACGTCCTGTTTAACCATGATTATCGGCACGTGCTTTTCTTGTGCTCGAATGATAACAAACGGTAAAGGCTTCACATTATTGGTAACAATCAGACATTTGGTTGGGGTTTCCAAGGCAGCCAGCTGCATATCAGCGCGTTCGCCACGAACGACTACTGCTTTATTTTCCTTCCTATTGAAATACATTACTCCCGAGTCAACAGTCATAGCCCCTACCATTATATGTTCCACTATTTCATCAGTCTTTTCTGGAGAAGTCAGAACCTCCCCACCGAGAACTTGAGCTAACTCTCCGGCGCTTATGCCAAGCAATGTCCGAACCTCCGGAAGTATACCTAAGACTCTAATTCCTGCCTGGTTAAATGAGGCTGTTGACTGGTGTTCTACCGTTTCTATTTTAGACCTCGGCACAAGGTTAATAATGACTCCCACCAGATGTTTAACTTTTTTACCTATCTGTACAATCTTGGACACATCAAAATTCGGGGGATAATGAAGCACGATAATCACTCCTGCCTCCAAGTCGTCGGCAACCGTATAGCAAGCAAGAGTAGAGACTTTATCTACACCTAAATTGCCCAGTCCCTCCATAATGACGACATCTTTACCCCGTGATATTCTGCGATATGCCTGCTTAAGGTTCTGCGAGAAATTTGATGCGTCTTCGGTCAAGTTTCGCCACAATTCATGCGGAGTCAAGCGAATAGGACAAATCAGCTCATCGGGTTCAGTCAACTTCAAGTTGTCCTTAATGAAAGCAGCATCTTCACAACCGTCAGTGTTGCCGGTTTCAATAAGATGGATGGGCATCATAAATCCTACTTTTGTCCCACGGTCAAGCAATTTTCTACCGATACCAGCACATAAGGCAGTTTTGCCTGCAGATTCCGTAGATGTTATATATAGAGCGACCACATTACCTCCTAAGTATGAACTTTGTAATTATATTATCTCGTATCACTCTTTACAACCGAGACAAAGCAGCTTATAATATGTGTTAAACTTCAACGACAACTGAGGGTTACCAGACTCTCAGTTTTTTAGTAGCTTTCCGTACAGGAGAACATCACATGGGGCAAAAGAAAATCCTTATTACTAAAGAGGGTTTAGCTAAACTCCACTCTGAGCTGGACCACTTACTTTCGGTACGAAGGCAAGAGATAGCCGGCAAAATTAAGCGTGCCCGAGAAATGGGAGGCACCGAGAACAACGCTGAATACGAAGATGCCAAGAATGACCAGGCTTTTGTCGAGGGCAGAATATTGATGCTGGAGAACATCGTTAACAACGCAACAGTCATCGAATCGCCAGCCTTACCAGGCACGGTAGAAATGGGCGATAAGGTGCTCATCCAAAACCAGGACGGCAAGATAGAGCAATTCACCATTGTGGGTAGTGCCGAAGCCAGCCCTGTTGAGGGCAAGATTTCCAATGAATCACCGGTAGGAAAAGCCCTGCTGGGTAAAAAAATCGGCGATGAGGTCGAGGTCACAACACCGGCTGGGTTGCTTAAGCTCCAGATAATGGACGTGAGTTGACGATTCGCTCTTTAGAGTATCCCTTTATCATGGACTGCTGCGTACCATGGCCAGATTGAAGCATATCGCCCAACAGCGCCTGGATAAGTTGGAAAAAATTCGGGGGCACGGAATAAATCCATATCCTCGTTCCTATCACCGCAGCCATACTACACAAGAAGCAGTGGCCCTTTACCAGCAGACAGAATCGAGCCCGAACAACATACCGAGTCCAGGATTCAGCCTCGCTGGTCGAATTACAGCGATTCGCTTCATAGGTAAGATTGCTTTCTTCGACATCCGCGATGGTTCAGGCAAAATTCAAGTTTTTTTTAGCCATGACATAATCGGCAACGAAAAGTATGAATTTCTCCATGAAATAGATATCGGTGACATTATCGGCGTCATGGGCAAGCTTTTCAGAACCAAGGCAGGCGAAATCAGCATTGAGACCAAAGACTTCACCCTGTTGGCTAAATCTTTGCAACCACTGCCGGAGAAATGGCATGGGTTGGTGGATGTTGAGAAGCGGTACCGGCAACGTTACCTCGACCTGATATCCAACGAAGAGGTTAAGCCCATTTTTAAATTGCGTAGTCAGGTTATCTCAGCTTTGAGACGTTTTTTAAACGAGCGGGGATTCATCGAGGTGGAGACACCGGTACTGCAACCAGTCGCAGGAGGAGCTCTAGCCCGACGTTTCAAAACACACCATCAAGCGCTGGACCAGGACCTGCACCTTCGCATTGCGCTGGAGCTTTATCTGAAACGTCTAGTAATTGGAGGCTTCGATAAGGTTTACGAGATCGGCCGCGTATTCCGCAATGAAGGCATATCCACAAAACATAATCCCGAATTTACCATGTTGGAAATCTATGAAGCCTATGCTGACTACAATGACATGATGACGCTGTTTGAAGATATGGTATGCTATATTGCCAGAGAAATCTTGGACAAGACCAAGATTAAGTTCGGCGAAGAATCTATCAACCTTGAACCTCCGTGGCGACGTATTTACCTGCGTGAAGCCGTAAAAGAGCGCTGCGGTATTGACTTTGAGGACTATCCCGATGCTGACTCACTGCGCCGGAGAATGGAACAACTAGGGCTAGAAGTCGACCCCAAAAAGGATAGAGGCCGTTTAGTTGATGAGCTTATCTCCACCTTCGTCGAGCCTGGCTTAATGCAGCCTACGTTTTTAGTAGATTATCCGGTAGAAATGTCACCTCTGGCTAAGAGAAAGCAGGACAATGACCGCTTAGTGGAGCGCTTTGAGGCTTTTATCGGCGGCATGGAAGTCGCCAATGCCTTTACCGAGCTTAATGACCCCATTGAGCAAAGAGAACGTTTCCGCAAACAAAGGGAAATACAATCGGCAGAGTTAATTAAAGCGAAATCGGGTGAAGAAGAACGTGAGGTAGAAGTCATTGATGAGGACTTTCTCCTAGCTTTGGAATATGGCATGCCGCCTACCGGCGGTCTGGGGGTAGGTATTGACCGTTTGGCAATGCTGTTCTCTGATAAACAATCTATACGTGAGATTATCCTTTTCCCACAGCTTAAAACAAAATAGCAAAGTGAATTCATCGTGCTGGATATAAAGTTAATCCGTGACAATCCTGAAATAGTCCATGAAGCTATGGAAAAGCGAGGCGAGAGCGCTCCACTTGACCAAATAACAAGCCTCGACGAGCAACGCCGTCAACTCCTCCACGAAATGGAGACCCTCCGAGCACACCGTAATGAGGTCAGTAAACAATTAGGCACGATAGCTGACAAGCCACCTCAGCTTATCGCGGAGATGCGCCAACTCGGTGAAAAAGTAACTTCCCTGGAGGCTGAAATATGCCGAGTCGAATCCGAACTAACTGACTTTCTCTTGCGATTACCTAATATCCCTGCTGCTGACGTGCCTGTTGGCAAGGATACACAGGACAATATAGTGGTGCGTTCCTGGGGTAAGCCAGCAGATTTTTCATTTACTCCGTTACCACACTGGGAGCTAGCGGAGAAACTGAATATTATCGATTTCCAGCGTGGAGTTAAGCTTTCTGGCAGTCGCTTCTATGTCCTAAAGGGCCAGGGGGCTCGCCTCCAGCGAGCGCTCATCACATTCATGCTGGACCTCCACGTGAAAGAGCACGGCTACACAGAAATATACCCGCCTTTCATGGTTAAACGTGAATGTATGGTTGGCTCAGGCAATTTGCCCAAATTTGCCGATAACCTGTACCACGATGAAGAGGATGATCTCTGGTTTGTGCCCACTGCTGAGGTGCCCTTGACCAATCTACATCGCGATGAAGTCCTGCCTCCTGGTACTTTGCCTCTCTATTATGTCGCTTATACTGCCTGCTTCCGACGAGAGAAGATGGCAGCCGGAAAGGATACCAGAGGCATCAAGAGAGGGCATCAATTTGATAAAGTGGAGCTCTACAAGTTCACTGAGCCTGAAACCTCTGATGTGGAGCTGGAGAAGTTAGTTGGGAATGCTGAGGAAATAAGCCGCCGTCTGGGCATACCTTATCGTGTGTTACAGTTATGTACCGGAGACCTGGGCTTTGCCGCACTTAAATCATTCGATATCGAAATGTGGGCTCCCGGCTGCGGCGAATGGTTAGAGGTCAGCTCTTGCAGCAATTGCGGTGACTTCCAGGCCAGGCGGACGAACATTCGCTATCGCCCCGAGCCCAAAGCTAAACCGAGCTTTGTCCATACTCTTAACGGCTCAGGGCTGGCTTTGCCTCGAGTAGTTATTGCCCTGCTGGAGAACTACCAGCAAACTGATGGCAGCATAAAAGTGCCTGAAGCACTAATTCCGTATATGGGCACGGAGATAATCAACAAGGACTGAGACCTATGCCAGATAATTCAAAGCCCCGCTACGCTTGCCCTCAATGCTCAACTAAAATCAAGACCCAATTCGGAAATTGCCCCAATTGTGGCTACATCGGCGCCATGGAACACAAAGATATGTATCTGCGCGGGAAAAATGCTGCAGGCAAACCAGTAGTAGTTGACCCACCGACGCCACAGATAGATAGTACAAAACAAAAAAAATCTAAAAGTACGGAATTAATGGCGCGATATACATGCCCCCGCTGCGGCGCCAAAACCAGTAAGGCATTCGGCCGCTGCCTGAATCACCGCAGTTGTGGCTATTCTGGCCCCATGAAAACAAGTGCTGTCACCAAGCCTAAACCAAAATAATAATTGCCAGAAGACTTGCCACTTCCATATCAGACCAACAGGTAAATTCCTTAACACTTTTTTCTTTTGAGTTCCCGACATGTATAATCTAGGGCAAATATTTGGGCGATTATCTAAACACAAAGATTGAAGACAAACAGGAAATAAAGAAGAGGCCTGCTTGCAAAAGATAATATTGTGTCCCAGATGCCACGTACAGGTAAAAAGGGATAATTTAGGCGAACTATTGTGTCCCAACTGTAACCTGAGGCTTTGTCCCAAAGCTCACATTTTTGATGGTAAAATCTGTCCGTATTGCGGCTGGGAAGACCCTAACTACAGCCTGTGGCAGAAGGCACAGAAAGCTCGGCCACAAAGC
>JBAVQV010000029.1:0-16653 GCA_049694415.1 Dehalococcoidia bacterium | reverse complement strand
ATGCCACAGCTCAAAGGCGCTATAAAGCTGCTACCTACTCGGGCTTCAGCTTTCCTAACCCCGCTGGCTCTGGCCTTACTAGTGATTCGGTTGGCTACTATATGTTTGCCGGCTTGGGCGCTCCACCTTCACCTCCCGATGCTGCACCAGCACTTATCTCCCCAGGAGCATCCATCACCCCCAAATGGGGCAGCGCTGAAAGGGCCACCACCTACTGGCTGCAGGTGAACACGCAGTCCGACTTCAACGGAACCAATCTGTTCAATGCCGAGGTGGGCAACGTTACCACACAAGAGGTCACAGGCCCGTCCCTGGGCATCACCTACTACTGCCGAGTAAAAGCAGGCAACGCATCAGGCTGGGGGCCCTGGTCATCAGTCAGCAGCGTCCTGGCTAATACAATGCCATAACTATGGGACTCCGAGCCCATATATAAGATTTTCCACTTCGTGACAAAGGCGTATACCTTTCGCCTGTAAACCAACCATATCATGAAGATTATTAGTACTGTAGCCCCTGTGATTTCAGGGATATACACGCCGGGGTTGGTCATCAGGGCATAAAGCATATCCTGCGGCCAGTGGCTGAGGTCAACTCTTTCAAAAGCCTAGCCGTAAAGAGGCCAGAGTTAAGGTCGCCAGCACCTCTATCCCCACCGTCTTCGATACCAGCAACGCTAACTTCACCATCTCAGCCGGTACTATTATCAAACCTGGAGGAAGCGCCAGATAGATTCCGAGTTTTGCAGCGCCTATACGCGCTCCGGTCAAGTATTGTCTCCGCCATTCTGATGGATTTGCTACAATACCCCTATCTTCCTGCTGGCTTCACCTATGGTGACTCACTGGCTTAGAAGAACTTCGGCCTGTCTGAGCTTTTTTATGACCCGCTCTGGAGCACACGTTTTCCTGACCATGTATCCCCCTTTCGTGTCGTCCAGTGGAACAATACAACTGGACCAGTTTTTGGGGGATCAGGTCACCAAGCGTATATTACTTGTTAATTCCATGTAAATTTTTTTTCAATGTTGTAAGGTTGGGTTAGGATAAGTAACTTATTGATATATTTACATGACTTGCATTAATATATAGAATATGGTCAACTATATAGAATATATTACAATTACATTATAGTTGAGGGAGAATTAACATGGTTGATAATCACAAGAAAAGTATATCCTGGGGCTTTATTTTAGCCTCACTCCTTTCAGTTGCAATAATGGCTCTTTTTTTCTTTGCAGTACCCATATTTACAGGTAATCCATCTGTGGTAGGTGCTTACTCTAGTGGTGGCGAGGATAGCGCAACCGGATTGGGCACATCGATCCTGCCCAAGGGCACATGGTTCATGTATAACGTGTATGATGGAAGTACCAGTACCTATGATATCGAGGCCGGTAACCCGAAAAATGGAGAAAACATCATCGGATCATACACGGTTGCGAACAACGGTGATAGTACCTACACCGTGACCTATGATATCAATGAAGGCATCACGGTGGTTGACGAACATCTGGGCATCAGTAATTCCGCGAATTTCACTGCCAGCCCTGGAACGGACGACAATCAGAACTTCGGAGAGGCCTTCTCTGATGGAGACGGCTCGTTCTTCATCTTCGCGCACTTTGGGGTAGAGTACTAAGGGCTTGCAGCAAAACGGCTAACCCTTAAGTTAAACTTGTAGCAGTATCCCGACATCCCGGGATACTGCTAGAGAAAGCTCCTTAGAAAACCGGGATCTGGCAATGTTGGTATGGCATAGATAGTTGCCTGGTTCTAGTTAATGGACCAAATCGACAAAGCAACCGCATCACCTTGACCTGCCCCCAACAGTTGTACCACTTCTTAAGTTAGAGTTGCCGCCACTGGAGCAAGCGGCCGGTACTTGAGTGCGCTATGTGGTCGTTCTTGATTATATTCCTTTCTCCAGCTCTCTGAGCCTTCTGGCCTGGCTCACCCGCATGCCACCCTGTCCTATCTACCATCGGTAATACGTCTGCTACACTACCCCTGGCTTCCTGCTGGCTTCACCTACGGTGATTACCTGTCTTAGAAGAACTTCGGTCTGTCTGAGCTTATTTATAATCTGCTCTGGGGTATACGTTTTCCTGACCATGTACCCCTCTTTCTTGTCATCCAGTCGAACATTACAACCGGATAAGTTTTTGGGAGTCAGGTAAGCAAAGCCAATTAAAGGTGCTTGCCTATTCAATAATGATAAAGAATATATTATAATACGACAAAACTGGCTAAATCCATAGCTGACTGTGAACATGGAACACCTCAGGCAAAGAATAATTGACAGTGTCAAGGAGAGAATAGTTGGCAAGGGGGCAAGCATGTTGCCCTTCTGGTTATACTTTTTAGCCATCACCTCGGCCGAGCTGTTGACTGTGTATCTTGAACCCCTGGTGGGAGTGGTGTGCCATGGTATGATCCTTGTTGCTTTGCTCACCCAGTCTGCCTTTGCTGCTGACTCCGGGCGGCGCAATCTGATACTGGGTTTAAGCCTGGTACCACTAATCCGTATCCTTAGCCTGGCTATGCCTTTGGTTCGGTTGCCTCAGGTCTACTGGTATCCTATCATTTATGCCCCATTGTTGGTAGCTACTGTAGTGGTGATGCGGATTGTCAAGCTCAAGCCCAGCGACGTTGGTCTGGTTCGCCATGATTTACCCATCCAGATTTTGCTAGGAATTGCTAGCGGCCTTGCCTTCGGTATTCTGGAATATATGATTTTAAAGCCTAAGCCAATGATAACCGACTTCACTTTACAACAGATATGGTTTCCAGCGGTTGTTCTATTGATGACCACCGGGTTTGTTGAGGAACTGATGTTCCGCGGCGTTCTCCAACGGCTTGCCGAGCCAGCTATGGGTTTTTGGCAGGGGATAATCTATATCAGTCTTATATTCGCTATCCTGCATGTCGGCTTTTTCTCGGCAGTAGATATCATCTTCGTGCTGGTCGTGGCATTGTTCTTTGCTTATGCAGTAAAAACAACAGGGTCACTTATTGGAGTGACCCTGTCTCATGGAATAGCTAATATTTTATTGTATCTAGTAATGCCCTTTATGCTAAGCTAGGATTTCGGCTACTTTGAGGCCGACAATAACGGCAAAGCCCATAAGCAAGGGGATGATGCTTATGACAAGTGAACGAGATAGCAACTTTTGCCTCTTACCTGAACTCGTACCCAGCAGCTCTTTGGCGGTAAGGAAGCCAATGAGTAACAGCACAACAAAAACACCTATGCCCACGCCTACACTTAAAGCCGCTATGGTCGTGATAGTGCTTACTGTAACAGTTGATACCATGACATATTCAAGTATATAGAGGAAAATTGCTTTTGTCAAGTATTTTATCCTACCCCAACCTTACCATTTGCAGCCATTTTTGTGCTATATGCTCACGGATTGAGCCGGCGATTACCTTCGAACTGCGCTGGGTGCTGATTGGCACTGCCATAATCATAGTCTCAGCCTGTCTAATACTTGCTGCACTTATTCTGACTAGAGGAGAGAAGGCAACCAGCCAGCCCAGAGCCCAGAAAATAGGCCTGCTGGAGGCAATGCCCGTGAAAGCAGCCGAGAAGATTGCCACCCCGGAAGAAACGAGGGAGCCAGTAGAGACATTGACATCTGAAGAGGCTACAGAGGAAAAGGTTCTGTTGACATTACCGCAGACTACAACCGCTGAGAGCATAACTGAGGCAAAAGAGGTGGCTCTGTCTAAGCCAAGGCTTCAGGTAGAGGAACAATCCCAGAAGAAGAAACCAAGCGAAACCTTACCTTGGCCCTCCCAGAAGACTACACTCCCGCTGGGCATCACAGAGCTAAAGGTCGACCCTGCTGAAGCCAGGCCGGGTGAAACTGTAACCATTTCCTTCAATGTGACCAATGTGAATGACGTTCCCGGCTATTACTCTGTCACTTTGAGAATAAATGATGTGGTAATGGCTACTAAAGAGGTAAGCCTGGTACGAAGATCTGCGATGCGCCTGGCTTTCACTGTAGTGGAGACTCTGCCTGGAGATTACAGGGTGGACGTCAATGGCGTAGCCGGTAGGCTCACCATTTTCCAGGAGATACAGATGTATACATGTCATACATGTGGTCGAAAAATTATAGGTGGTTATAAGTTTTGCGGGAGCTGCGGAACACCTCTAAAACGGTGAAGATTGCCTCACTTCGAGTTGAATGGTGAAGGCCAGTTCAAAAGGCACTGGGCCAGAAATGATTAAACTGACAAACTTGAAACATCTGCCTCAACACGTAGCCATCATTATGGATGGCAACGGTCGGTGGGCAAAACAACGTGCCTTGCCCAGATTAGTCGGACACAGACAAGGGGCTAACACAGCCCAAAAGGTAGTTGAAACCTTCACCGAATACAAGATTCCCTGCCTCACTCTATATGCTTTCTCTACCGAGAATTGGAACCGACCGCGAAGTGAGATTAATGGAATATTCCAAATTCTTGAGGAAAGGCTAGATGAGGGAATTAAATACGCCCAGGAAAATGGCATAAGAATCCGCCACCTCGGCAAACCGGATGGGCTATCGCTGAGACTGCAGGAGAAAGTGAAGTTGGCCCTGGAACTAACGCAGAATAATAGCTTGACGACTGTGAATTTAGCCTTTAATTACGGTGGCAGAGATGAGATTATTGAAGCAACGCGGAGTCTCATCCTTGACTGTATTTCGCCGCAAGATATTAATGAAAAAGTTTTCAGTCAATACCTCTATACTCCTGACATCCCTGATCCTGACTTGATCATTCGTACTGGAGGCGAAATGCGGCTGAGTAATTTCCTGATATGGCAGTCCGCCTATGCTGAGATCTACTTCACATCGGTTTTATGGCCCGATTTCGACAGAAAAGAAATTAACAAAGCCCTTATTGCCTACAGTCAACGCCAACGTCGTTTTGGTCGCTTACTATCAGAGTAAGACGTACCAAGTATTAAACACGCGAAGTATAAAGACAAAGTAATGGTACATTGCTAGCGAAGCATGAAGACAAAGTAATGGTACATTGCTATTGATTCTGGGCTATTGTTTCTGTAAAAAAAATTTGCAGGACGCTTTACGATGTGAGAGAATGTTTAGGACAGGATATTTAAGAGGTAAAGGGATTAGGGGAAAGGGAACCGGAGAAACTGAAAAATGAATAGAGTCGCTCGTGCTTTAGTAATTATTCTCATTATAATTGTGGGACTCTGTTACTCAGTGGAGAGTCCACCACCTGGACTTGCTCTAGGAGTTGCTAAGATTGACTCTAGTGTTCAGAACATATGCTCCCCCCAAGCAGCAGGCAGCTTCTGGGCCAAGGTTGACGCACTTGTCAAAATAGGAAGAAGAGCTAGAGAGACAGGGCAAGCTGTTGAGGTGAAAGAAATTTTCAGCGAAGACGAAGTCAACTCAGCACTTGAGGGATTAGCAGCCAAGTACAGTGATCGGCTGGCAGCTCTCAAAGACGTAAAGGTTTTTTTCCGCGATGAATCCGTCTATGGTGTTGCGTCTTGTAGAATACTGGGAAAGGAAATCACGGTATCTGCTGTTCCTGAAATATGGCTGGAAAACGGCAAGCCCAAAGTAAGAGTGAAATCTCTTAATGTGCAAGGGGCACCCAGATTTGTAGATAGTGTTATCATGAGAATAATAAACCAGCGCATCGATGCAGAATATGACAGAATACAACGATCTGCCATATACGATTATTTCCAAATCAGCAGCATCGTTTTTGGATACCAACAGGTGACGATCGCCGGAGTAGCCAAATAGTGCATTGAGCACAGTTGCTTGCTTTGTCCACCTGACCCCACACCAATGCTTTTGTTTTCATCATAGTCAAGCCTCCTTCTTTGGTCAAAATTCATTGACCTAAAATTGATATTGACTTGACCCTCGTTTATGTGGGGACGGCCCGCAGTTTATTTGGGGCACAAAAAACTGCGTGCCCTACATCTTGTGTGAGCCACGCAGTCCGATACTAACTATAGGTTAGTACCCCTGGGGCGATTCGAACGCCCGACAAACGGTTTAGGAAACCGCTGCTCTATCCATCTGAGCTACAGGGGCAGCGAGCTAAATTTAGAGCCGTGACTTCTTAATTAGGTACCCCTCTGGGGTAGTGTAGGTTTCCAGCCGCATTCCCTGTCCGGGCGTGATCTCCTCTGGTTCTTCTAACTCTTCTGCCTCTTCAACCTCGCTCTCGGGCCTTGCTTCAATAGCGACCCTTTTTGGAGGTGAAACCGCAGCTTCCGCCCTAGTGGCTAAGCTTCTCTTGGACCTGTGTCTTAGCTCAACTAACGCCTTATCTAAATCTTTGAGTATATCGGCAATTCGCGTCTCAGCCATAGCACTAGCTTCGTCTGTCGCCAAGTTCTCAATCTGGGTAATATAGTTTCCGAGTCTGGAACTATGCTCCTCTAACTCTTTGATCTGCTCAGCCAACTTATTAGCCATGGACTGTATCTCCGGAATCTCCGAATCAAGGAGATTTTTTATGATATTCTGGACTCTAGCCCTTCGAGGCTTTTCTGCCATCTTCTTAACCTCACTCAGTATTTTAGCGGGATTAGATCAAAGTAAGGACTTTGTTCAATTTGTTTTCTACCTATTATTATTGTCCGCTATCCCGCTTGCCAATCAATTATAACAACGGAGCTTTGTCAATGCAACCATCCCCTTTAATTATGTTCAGACATTGGATGAATACAGTTCCTTGACTTCTGCCATACCTTTTTCTTATACTAACAGCCTGTGTTCGTTCAGGTTGGTGTTGCCCGAGAGGTTTCTTAATTTGCCCGAGTGGCGCAATGGTAGCGCAACCGACTTGTAATCGGTAGGTTAGTGGGTTCGACTCCCCTCTCGGGCTTTGACTTTAAGCCTTGGGTGGGAGGGGTGCCGGAGTGGACAATCGGAGCAGACTGTAAATCTGCCGCCTGAAGGCTACGTAGGTTCGAATCCTACCCCCTCCACCATCTCGGAGGTTTTGCGACTTTATTAAAATAGTGTATAATTTGATTCTATACTGTATAATATGTGGAAAATTTGCCCACATAGCTCAGCAGGTAGAGCACGTTCTTGGTAAGAACGGGGTCACCAGTTCGAATCTGGTTGTGGGCTGTGTAAAGAAGGAGGTTCTCTAAAATGGCAAAGAAGGTCTTTAAACGTACGAAACCACATTTGAATGTGGGAACAATAGGCCATGTTGACCACGGTAAGACGACTTTGACGTCGGCTATTACTCTATGCCTATCCAAGCAAGGAGATACTCAATTTCGTGCCTTCGATTCCATAGATAATGCACCTGAGGAGAAAGCACGTGGCTTGACAATCGCTATCGCCCATATTGAGTATGAGACTGCAAAACGGCACTATGCTCACGTGGATTGTCCGGGGCATGCTGACTATATTAAGAATATGATAACAGGTGCGGCTCAGATGGATGGGGCAGTATTGGTAGTCAGTGCTCCTGATGGGCCTATGCCTCAGACACGTGAACATGTTCTTTTAGCCCGCCAGGTAGAAGTTCCCAGCATACTGGTGGCATTGAACAAGATAGATATGATGGAAGACCCGGAATTGCTGGACCTCGTTGAACTCGAAGTCAGAGACCTTCTGTCCAAACAAAAATTTCCAGGAGATAAAACTCCTATCATTCGGGTGAGCGCTCTCAAGGCGCTGGAATGCGGTTGTGGCAAGCGCGATTGCGAATGGTGCGGCAAAATTTTGCAGTTGACGGACGCTATAGATGAGTGGGTTCCGCTTCCTGTTAGACCTAAAGATAAGCCTTTCTTGATGCCGGTAGAGGACGTATTTGGTATCAAGGGGCGTGGCACTGTAGCCACCGGCAGGGTGGAGCGAGGCGTAGTTAAGACAGGTGACGAAATTGAAATTGTGGGTATAAAAGATACCCGGAAGACCGTAGTAACTGGAGTAGAGATGTTCCACAAAACCCTGGACATAGGTGAACCTGGAGATGCGGTTGGATGCTTGCTCAGAGGCATAGAGCGTGAGGATATAGAGAGAGGGCAGGTTCTGGCAGCACCAGGCTCCATTACACCTCATACTCACTTCGAGGCTCAGGTCTATGTACTAACCAAGGAAGAAGGCGGTAGGCACACTCCGTTCTTTAATGGCTATAAGCCTCAGTTCTATATCAGGACGCTTGATATTACCGGCATTGCTGAATTGCCCAAAGGTGTGGAAATGGTCATGCCCGGCGACGACATAAAGATGACCATAAAGCTCATTTACCCGGTAGCCTTGGAAACAGGGCTGCGCTTTGCTATTCGAGAGGGAGGTAAGACCGTTGGAGCCGGAGTCATCGGTAAAATCATTGAATAATCATGGCCAAGAAAGGTGAATCACGTGGTGTCATTCAGCTGGCTTGCACTCAGTGCCAGGAGAGGACATATACCACTGATAAGAATAAGAAAAATGACCCCCAACGATTGGAACTGAAGAAATATTGCCCGCGTTGCCGCACGCATACGCTCCATCGGGAGACGAAGTAATTCTTGTCCAATAAAAGTCAGCCTCAAATTATTGCCAAGAAAAGGTCTCGTTTTGCCTTCATTGGCGACATTATAGGTGAACTGAGGAAGGTAACCTGGCCATCAAGGCGGGATACCATACGTCTAACAATCATGGTTATCATTGTATGTTTTGCAGTAGGGCTATTTTTGGGGGCAATCGACTTTGGTTTTGCCCAGTTGGTAGCTAAGGTTCTTTTACGTGGTGGCTAGACTGTGAAGAATGGCGATAAGCATTGGTATATTGTGCATACCTACTCGGGTTATGAGGAGCGAGTGCAGAAGGCTTTAGAACAGCGAATTAAGTTTATGGATGCTGAGGGTAAGATATTCAAAATAGAAATACCTAAAGAAGAAGAAATTGAGATTAGGGGTGGACAGCGGCGTACGGTGGCCAAGAAGGTCTTTCCCGGCTATGTTTTGGTGCAGATGCTGATGGATGATGAAAGTTGGAATGTGGTGCGCAATACCCCTGGTATAACTGGCTTTGTGGGTAGTGGTAACAAACCTACGCCTTTGTCTGAAGGGGAGGTAAAAGCTATCTTAAAGAGGGCCGAAGGTTCGCCGCAGGTTAAAGTAGGCTTCAGAAAAGGTGAGAGTGTTAGAGTGGTTGACGGTCCTTTTACTGATTTCGTTGGGGTGGTTGATGAAATAAATGTGGCCAAGGGTAAAGTAAAGGTACTTCTGACTCTATTTGGGCGAGAGACGTCTGTGGAACTTGACTTTTTGCAGGTTCAGAGGTTGTAAATGGCTAAAAAGGTTAAAGCTATCATTAAACTTCAAATTGAGGCTGGTAAGGCTACACCGGCACCGCCAGTCGGTCCGGCGCTAGGGCAGCATGGTGTCAATATTATGGCTTTCTGCAAGGACTACAACGAGCAGACCGGCTCTCAGGCAGGGTCTATTGTCCCTGTGGAGATAACTGTATTTGAAGACAGGTCGTTTACTTTTGTTACTAAAACACCGCCAGCATCTGACCTGTTAAAAAGAGCCCTAAATATAGAAAAAGGTAGCGGCACTGCCGGGCAGCAAAAGGTGGGCACATTGCCTCGGGAAAAGGTGTACGAGATTGCCCGCGTTAAAATGAGAGACCTTAATGCGTTAGACCTGGAAGAAGCGGCCCGGATTATTGAGGGCACCGCCCGTAGCATGGGAATTGACGTGGAGTAAATTATGACATTTAGAGGAAAAAAGTACAAAGAAGCATCTAAGATTACCAATAAAGAGAATGCATATACACCTGGTGAGGCTGTTGAACTGGCTAAAAAGGCGGCCTTCGCCGGCTTTGATGAGACTGTCGAGCTGCATCTGAGGATGGGAGTGGACCCTAGAAGTGCCGACCAGCAAGTACGAGGCATAGCCCTTCTACCCAATGGTTTAGGAAAGAAGGTCAGGATTCTTGTCTTCGCTCAAGGTGAAGCAGCTAGGGTTGCCGAAACAGCCGGCGCTGATTATGTGGGCAGCGATGACCTTATTAAGAAGATAGAAGACGGCTGGTTGGATTTCGATGTCAGTATAGCTACCCCGGACTTGATGGGAAAGGTTGGAAAGCTGGGTAAAATACTGGGTCGTAAAGGGTTGATGCCTAACCCTAAGTCAGGCACGGTTGTAGCGGCTGAAGACCTGGGTAGGGGTATTACCGAAGCTCGCAAAGGTCGGGTTGAATTCCGGTTGGATAGAACAGCGATTATTCATGTACCTATCGGTAAGGTCAGCTTTGATGAGGCTAAGCTTCTGGAAAACTTGACTGCGTTGGTTGAGGCTATAACGAGAGCTAAACCTGGCGGGGCAAAGGGACAATATATTAAAAGCGCTTTTTTGACAACGACTATGGGGCCCAGTATCAAGCTGGACTTGAGGCCCCTGTTATCGTAGCTGTGCTCTGAGTTCTTTATGAATTGAATAGTGGATTTCCATGGTATGCCCATGACAGCAGGTGCTGAAAGGCTTAAAAAATCTGCCTGCCGAGGTAACTTTAGTTTGACGGGTTGTTGTAACCCGGTTTTAGGTCCTTGTGTCATGGCAAGGACTTTTTTATTTACAGGAGTGTGAACTATGTTGAAACAAAAAAAAGAACAAATGATAGATGAGCTGACTAACAACTTATCTCGATGCACTATTGCTGTAGCCACTGATTATCGCGGGCTGACAGCAAAAGAAATGGTGCAGTTACGTCGACGCTTGACTGCGTTGGGCATAGAGTATCGGGTGATAAAAAACACTCTTACACGGTTTGCTGCCGAGAAAGCTGGTAAAAAGCAGCTGGAACCACTGCTTAGTGGTCCTGTAGCTATAGCCTTTGGCTATGACGATGTAGCGAAGCCAGCTCAAGCTTTAAGAGAGCATATCCGCGCTGCAGGCTCGGTATTGCAAATCAAAGGCGGCATTCTGGGTGATAAGCTGCTTACTCCCGCCGATATCGCTAATCTAGCTACTATGCCACCAAGAGAGGTCTTGATTGCTAGACTGATGGGGCAGTTACAAGCCCCACTACAAGCTTTACATAATGTTTTAAGCGCACCCTTGCAGGGCTTTTTGAATGTAATGCAAGCTAGAGTTAAACAACTTGAAGGAGGATAAAATGCCAGAAGAAAAAGTCGAATCCGAACAACCTAAGGTCGAGGGCGAACCAAAAGCAAAAAAGCCATCTAAGGCTAAAGAGACTTCATCAGGAGCCAAATCGATGACAAAGGAAGACATCATAGCTGTAGTGAAGAATATGACCGTTCTGGAGCTAGCTGACCTAGTAAAGGCTCTGGAGGAAGAGTTTGGTGTGTCAGCAGCGGCACCAGTAGCGATGGCAGCAGCGGGAGCACCAACGGCGGCAGCGGCTCCCGAAGAGGAAAAATCGGAGTTCACCGTAATACTCAAGGAAATCGGCGAGAATAAGATCAATGTGATTAAGGCAGTGCGAGAGGTGACTACTCTGGGTCTCAAAGAGGCAAAAGATTTGGTGGAGGGTGCGCCGAAAACGGTCAAAGAAGGCATCAATAAAGATGAAGCCGCCGCCGTTAAGAAGAAGCTGGAAGAAGCCGGGGCTAAGGCTGAAATCAAATAGCAATACCAGATTGGCTTTGTGTTTTCAACTATCTTAAGACGTAGGCGCCTTATAAACAAAGAGCTCGCCGAGGGTTATTTGCGACAATGGACCCTTGGCGGGCTTTTCATTGTCACTGACATGATGTAGGATTGGTGCCGGGTAGAAGGATGCCTGGATATAATTTTAAAGTGGAGGGACAAATATGGCTGAAGCAGAATTCTACGAAGTGTCTGCAACGGTAATATCTCAAAAAGGCACTTGCATTCTAGGCCACAAGGTTGGCGACAAATTTCTCATCGCGGATAAGACGCCACCTGACATGTGCGCCTGGGCGTTTTATACTCTTTTTCCCTTTATTTCAGCCCTGCAGTTCGGTGGCTCTTTCTTTTGGGAAGAGGACAGAGATAAGGCTAGCGTTGCCTGTCCCGACCCGGCAAATCCAGTCGTTTTTGAGTTGAAGCGGCTGCGAAAATAGGCAAACCGCCCCCACCAGTATCAGCGTAAAACCGTTGAAATTTTCAGTATGAATACCCACCAAGCTTGACAAACTTCTGTGGTATGTATACGCTTTAGAATCACATAGCAATTTCTACATCCATAGAGAATCAGCTTATAGTAATTGGGTATTGGTGGTAATTGGGGAGATGAAAGCAGAGCAGTGCTATAAAGTACTCTATGATATAGCACAGAAACTCAACTCCAAATTGGCACCTCAAGAGGTGCTGCGAACTATTGTGGAGGGCATCCGCGATGCCGCAGACGCTAAAGGATGCTCACTAATGTTGCTAACCCCGGATCGCCAACAATTAATACATAGTGTGGCTTGTGGGTTGAGTGACTGGTATGTCCGGAAAGGGCCGGTAAGAGTAGATGCGGCTATAGCACAGGCTCTTGATGGTAAACCAGTGGCAGTCCGTGATGCTACTACTGATCCGCGGATTCAATACAAAGACCAGGCAAAAAAGGAGGGTGTGGTATCTATGCTTTCCCTACCTCTTACGCGGCGTGGGCAGGTCATTGGTATTGTACGTATTTATACCTCAGAGACGCGCCGGTTTTCTGGCAAGGAGACAGATTTCTTTAGTGTCTTGGCTAACCTGGGGGCTGTCGCATTGGAGAGAGCAGAGTTGCTGGAGGAAGAAAAAAGACAGTTTCTTCGCTTTATCAGTATCGCCGCCCATGACTTGAAAGCTCCGCTTGCTGCCATACAGACTTTTCTGGGAGTGATACTGGATGGTTTTGCTGGGGATTTGAACGAGAAACAAAAACACATGATGCAAAGAGCTAGCCAGAGGATTAATGAGCTTCTCAATCTTATAAGCAATTTGTTGGATATTCCTCGCATTGAGATTGGCCAATTAGCTCAGGAAATGACGGAGGTATCGCTTGCTCAATTGATAGATAAGTTCGTTGAAGAAACCTCCAGTCTAGCGGAGCAGAAGGGGTTAAAATTATTAGTGCGTATGCCGCTGAATCTATCTTGTGTATATGGTGCTCCAAGCAGGCTGCGGCAAGTGATAGCCAATCTGGTGAACAATGCTGTCAACTATACTAGCGAGGGTGAAGTGGTGGTGAGAGTGATAGAGACAGACAACGAGATTTTGGTGGAAGTGGCCGATACCGGGAGCGGCTTTCCCCCTGATGACAAGCCGAAACTATTTGAAGACTTCTTCCGCGGTAGTAATGTTGGGCCTAAAGGGACTGGCCTGGGTTTATCTATCTCGAGGAGAATCGTGCAAGCTCATGGTGGCAAGATATGGGCTGAGAGTCCTTGTGCTGAAACCGGCAAAGGCAGTAAATTTTGCTTCACATTACCTAAAAAGGTAAAAATAGCTACGTAGTATCCTCATGTGTGCAACTTGGAAGGTTTTGTGTTTTTACATAAGAAATATGGATTGTTGTGGTGCTATTTTGATATAATTTTACAGCACAAATGTCTATGATAGATAAGAAGGTTCTAGTGGTTGATGATGACCCTGATATTGCCGATGCGATAAATATGATTTTGGAATCTAAGGGTTACCGGGTAGTCATTGCTCACGACGGTATGGAGTGCTTGGATAAGCTTGGTACGCAAAAACCAGATTTAATGATACTTGACCTTCTGATGCCCAAGATGGATGGTTTTGCTGTCTACAAGGAACTTCGGTCCCCCAAGTGGTCTGAATATCACGACATGCCAGTTCTTATTTTAAGCTCGGTGCGAGAGGAAGCCAGCCGACGTCGTTACGAACTCGAAACAGGCCAAGAGCTTAAACCGGATGAATACATAGAGAAACCGATATTACCAAGGGTTTTACTCGATTGCGTCGAAAAACTGCTTAAACGAAAACAACGAGTCTAGACTGCAATAAAATGCTTTGAGGAGGTGACAGGATAATGAAAAGCAACACCAAGATTCTTCTTGTTGATGATGACAAGGACTTTGTAGAGGCAACTAAAATGGTGCTGGAAAGTAAGCCTTATGAAGTGGTGGTTGCTTACAACGGCGATGAAGGGTTGGCAAAGGCAAGGAAAGAGAAACCTGATTTGATAATCCTAGACATAATAATGCCAGTCAAAGATGGGTTTAGTGCTGCAGAACAGCTTAAGAAAGACCCTGCGCTTAAAAAGATACCTGTCATAATGTTGACGAGTTTCTCAGAAAAAGGCGGTGAGACCTCCCTAGGTGTCAGTCAAGGACTTGCCCTAGATGCCGATGATTATGTGGATAAGCCGGTAGCTCCGCAAGAGTTGCTGGGGAGAGTGGAGAGGCTGCTCAAAAATAGCTAACTAGAGGTGGGCTACTTTTTTCGGCAACATTTTTTACTCGCCAGCAAACTTATTCTGCAGTTCTCTCAATCTCTTTCCGATGACCCGTACCAAACTTTTCATTACCTCATAGCCAAGCGAATCGTTGTGGTCCATCAAGTGGTTAAGCTCAGTGCCCGTTATCGATAATATAGTAGACGGCCTGACACAAATTGCTGACATATTTCGTGAATGAGGGGTTACCAGTGATGACCACCCAAAAACGTCTCCCTTGGTGATAGTATCAACAGAAACTCTTACTGGTTCCTTTGTCCCTCTTCCTTTGCGCGATGCCACTACTAGTCTTACCTCCCCTTCCTCTAGAATGTAGAAATCTTTGGCTACATCGTTTTCGCGGAATACTGACTCGCCTGTGCCATAGGTGTTCCTTTGCCACGAAGGTAGGCTGGCTATCTTTTCTAGGTCACTATCGTCAAGGCCTACAAACACTTCACATCGTCGAAGTACTTGCGCAAGATTCATTTTGCCAACTTCTCTTATTTAAATAGTTAGATGTTTAAAGCGCCGATTAGAAGCGCAGTCTTCGAGAGACATTATAACCAGCAGAAACAAAGAGGTAAAGCCAGGTAGCTCTATGATGTCCAACCAAAGTTACTATGAAAGCCTGTTGACGAGATATACAGTTTCCTAATCGTCTTGCTCAAGCAATCAGCCGGAAGGTCGCGTTTGGTCTCTTCGCCGCGCCCTTTTTTGACACATATTAAGAGATATAGTAAACTCACTTTCTAGACTTTGGGCAGAAGCTAGATATCCATCGCAGAACTGACGTAGGATAATTTCTGACGGGAAGTGTTTTAAAGTATTCATATCGGCTGCACATAGAGCGTAACTTAGAACCTAAGTGAGTGGTGTTGAGGTTGCGACCCTTCGGCGGCTGACCTTGAGTGGCAGATTAGCGTAGAGGAGTGGTGAAATTGGAGGCGATTACTATCACGCTCGACGGGCGGGAGGTAAGCGGTCAGCCCGGAATGACTATTTTGGACTTGGCCTGTGAGTCAGGTGTGGCCATTCCGACTCTTTGTCATGATTCTCATCTTGAGCCAGTTGGTGCCTGCCGCATCTGTATAGTGGAAGATGAACGGTCTGGGGCACTGATGGCATCTTGCGTCACTCCTATAGCACCCGGAATGGTGATTAATACTCAGTCCCCGCGCGTGCAGGAACGCCGAAAGACCATAATCAAGCTCATGCTGGCTAGCCATCCAGACTCCTGCATGGTGTGCGATAAAGGTAATCGCTGCCAACTGCGTAAAATTGCCTCAGATATGGGTGTAGGATTACTGGACTTTGAAAGGATCGCCCAAGTAGCTACCATCGAAGAAGTCAATCCATTTATTGAGAGAGATTTAAGCAAGTGCATCCTTTGTGCCAAGTGCATCCGGGCATGTCAGGAGTTAGTCAGCGAAGGTGCTATTGACTACCTTGGCCGGGGATTTACTTCTAAACCAGCGACGCTTGACGACCTGCCATTGGAAAAGTCCGAATGTACCTTCTGTGGAACATGTGTGGCATTATGTCCCACCGGTGCCATCATGGAGAAGGACAGAACGTATACAGGCACAACCACGACAACCGTTCATACAATTTGTCCCTTCTGTGGTTGTGGCTGTGGGATTTGTTTGGAGATAAAGGACAATTGTTTGGTGCGGGCCAGACCTGACGAGGATAATCCACTGAACCAGGGTACACTTTGCGTTAAAGGGAGCTATGGTTACGATTTCGTACACAATTCAGAGAGACTTACTAGTCCCTTAGTTAAGAAGGGTGACAATTTTGAGGTAGTATCGTGGGAGGAAGCTTTAGATGTAGTAGCTGATGCCTTTAAGCAAATAAAGGAAAGGTACGGCTCTGACAGCTTGGCTGTTTTTGGCTCTTCCAAATGCACGAATGAAGAGAATTATTTGTTGCAGAGATTCGCGAGGTGTGTGCTGGGCACTAATAACATTGACAACGGAAGCCGTCTCTACGATTCTGCTAGTCACCTAGGTTTGTGGGAGACTGTTGGCTGTCGTGGTACCACTAATTCTCTTGATGACCTCGAGCACTCCCAGGTGATATTAGTCATCGGTGCTAATCCAACCTCATCGGCACCGTTAGTGGGATACGCTATCAAGCGTGCTGTTAAGCGTAAGTGCGCCAAGCTACTGCTGATAAATCCACAGTGGACGAAGCTCGCCTCTTGGGCACACCTCTGGTTAAGGCCCAAAGTTGGTACGGATTTGGCTCTCATAAATGGCATGGCGAAGGTGATTATAGAC
>JBAVQV010000028.1:0-9050 GCA_049694415.1 Dehalococcoidia bacterium | reverse complement strand
TTGTGGCTGTGGTTCTGCCTACAGGCAAGATAATATCCCGAAGATACTATTTAACGCTGGCTGATGAAGGCACTCGAGCCGTCATCAATAGGCTATTATCTGCCATAAAAGAGTCAATAGCTCAGGCCAAGCTTAGAACCACTGAATTAATCGGTATCGGCATTGCCGCTGCCGGGATTCTGGACACCAAGAGAGGAATCGTGACCACCGCGCCTAATTTACCCGGCTGGCATAATGTTCAACTTCGGGATGTTATTGCCGCTAGGTCTGGCCTGGCTACCTATCTTATTAATGATGCTAGTGCCGCAGCTTTAGGAGAACATCGGTTTGGGGCTGGCAGGGGATTTGATAATCTGCTCTATCTTACGGTGAGCACTGGTATTGGCGGTGGTATAATTATAAATGGCGAACTTTATTCCGGAGCTGACGGCTGTGCCGGAGAGTTGGGGCATATGACGGTAGAGGCTGACGGGCCGCAATGCCATTGCGGCAATTTCGGTTGCCTTGAGGCTCTGACGTCGGGTTGGGCAATAACTAAAGAAGCAGTGACACGTATAAATCAGGGGGAGAGGAGTTCTATTATTGAGCTCGTTGACAGCAGGCTCGAAAACATCACTGCCGAGACGGTGGCAGCCGCAGCCAGGGGAGGTGACCGGTTGGCGTGCGATATAGTAGCCAAAGCTGCCAATTATCTCGGTATTGGTTTGGCGAACCTGGTCAATATTTTTAATCCGGAATTGATTGTCATCGGCGGCGGCTTATCTAAGATGGGAAACATGTTGCTAAGACCTGCACGAAAGATGATTAAAGAAAGAGCCTTTCGGTTGCCGGCTCAAACTGTGCGCATTGTTCGGGCTCGTCTGGGAAGTAACGCGGGGATAATTGGAGCTGCTGCCTATGTTTATGACCATCGAGTAGAAATAAGAGCCACGGTATGATTTATTGGGCACACCTTTTAAGGTGGGTCCCTACATTTTTAGAGCTATTGACGTTGCTAGCTTTGGCTCGGCTCTACGACAGACGTAATAAGAGCCAGTGCTCCCATCTCAGCTATTTTCTGGGCTAATCGCTTTCCGACTTGCTCGGGGGTCGAAGCACTGCCGTCTTTGGTAGCGCGCAAGATGTGAACCCCATCTATACTGGCCACCATACCGGTGAGCTTTAAAGTGTTGGTTGACACGATGCCGAGGGCAGCTATCGGGGCGCGGCAGCCACCGCCCAGCGCCTGTAAGAATGTTCTCTCAGCGGTTACGGCCTGCCATGTTGGTTCGTCATTTATTTTAGAGACCAGAGTGGCAATTTCTTTATCTTCAGAGCGTATCTCTATGCCCAGTGTTCCTTGTCCCACTGCAGGAGTGAAATGCTCTATTGGTAGATATTCTTTTATCCTGTCTTTCCAGCCCAACCGTATCATAGCAGCAGCGGCTACGATGACGCCGTCAAATTCTCCTTCCGCGACCTTACGCAGTCGGGTGTCGATGTTCCCTCGTATACCGCAAACCTGAAGGTCAGGTCGAAGTGCGAGTAGCTGAACAGCGCGCCTGGGGCTGCCCGTACCTATCTTCGAACCCGGAGCCAGTTCAACTAGCCTTCCAACTCCAGACACGAGGACATCTCTGGGGTCAAGCCTGGCGGTTGCCGCAGACAGCGTTAGCCCATCGGGAATTTCTGTTGGCAAATCCTTAAGGCTGTGGACGGCTATATCGATTTGCCTATCGAGCAGTGCCTTTTCCAGTTCTTTGACGAATATACCTTGCCCGGCGAATTCGTCCAGAGCAATAGTACGATATCGGTCACCTGTGGTTTTTATCTTGACGACTCCAGCTTTCAATCCAGGAAATGCTTCTCTGAGCTTGGCCAGCAGCTCTTCAGCTTGAATTACAGCCAGTTTGCTGCCGCGGGTGCCTACGGTGATTTCCCTCATTCAGGCTTGTCCTTATCGAGCTGGAACAGGTCGGTGACCAGCCTGATATAATCATCTCTTCCATGGGCATCCTTCTTGAGGCGCTGAATCGGGTCATGAAGTATCTTCTGCACTATGGCTTCGGTCATGGTCTCCAGGCTTTGCTGCTCTTCTGTTGACAGCCGCCGTAGTTTCTTGAGAGTCATTTTAAGCTGTGCCTGGCGTATGGCTTCTGCCTTTCCCACCAGACTGCTGATTAACGGCTTCACTTCCATAGCCTGCCACCGGGAGGCAAATCTCTTAACTTCGGATTCAATAATTTCCACAGCCTTCTGTATCTCAGTTTCTCTCTGCCTCCGATTGCGCTCAGAGATATGCGTGAAGTCGTCAATATCGTAAAGAAAGACATTGCTTAAATGCCCCACTGCGGGGTCAACATCGCGAGGGACAGCTATATCAATAATTACTAGGGGTTGATTTTCCCGGGCTGAGATGGCATTTTCCAGTGTCTTAAGGTCGAGTATAAGATGAGGCGCTCCGGTGCAACTGATGGCTATATCGCAGCCAGTCAGCTCTTGACCGAGGCTGCCTATATCCACCGAGCTTCCGCCAAGTGATTTAGCCAGGGCTGATGCTTTTTCATAGGAACGGCTGGTAGTAGTAATATTTGCGACACCTCTTTCTTTGAGCGCCTTGGCTACCAATCTTCCGGCTTCGCCGGTACCGATAACAAGTGCCTTGCATCTGGTCAAATCGCCGATGGCTTTGGCTGCCAGCTCGACAGCCACAGAACTCACGGAAAGGGCGTTCTTGCTGATTCCTGTTTCTTCTCTTACCTGTCTGCCCACCCTAAGTGCCTGGTGCAAAAGAGTACGCAACGGGTGCTCCACCATTCGGGCCTTATTGGCTTCTTCCAGGCTATTTTTCACCTGTCCCAGAATCTCAAACTCGCCGATAATCATTGAGTCAAGGCCGGAAGCCACGCGGAAGAGATGTCTGACTGCCGCCTCGTTTTGGTAACAGTAGATGTAGGGCGAAAGGTCCGCATCTGAGATATTCGCCCAGGCTTTGAAAAAGTCTATACCTGGTTGGAAAGAATCACTGCTCTCGGCCACGGAGTAGGCCTCAATACGGTTGCAGGTAGAAAGGATAAGCCCCTGTGAAACGTATTCACGCAGCAAGCTAAGGGCATCGAAGAGGCGGTCGTTACTTACAGCTAATCTCTCTCTGATTTCAATTGGCGTTGTGCTGTGGTTTACGCCAGCTATGTGAATCTGCATCCCAAACGGTTTCTTCATGGTTTTCTTTGTTGTAGTGTTTTTAGTTTGGTAAGCATGATTTCCCTGGCTTCCTGGTTCTTGCCTCGTCTTATAAGTTCAATAAGAGAATTCAAGTTCAGGACTTCCTGCCAGTCATCACCGCTGACTGTAACCCCACGCTGCTTTAGCTCATTACGGACCTCATTGGCAATTACGGCCAACTGCGCGTATTCGGCTTTAAAATCTCTTTCCAGCTCGCCCCTTATTTTGCGGGCTAATGCCGGGCTTCTGCCGGATGTGGAGACAGCAACGATTATATCACCACGCCTGAAATAGGAAGGGACGATGAAGTCGGAAATATCAGGCTTATCCACGACGTTTACCAATATTCCTATCTTTCTGGCTTCAGTAGCCACCTTTTCATTTGTTTTAATATCATCGGTGGCAGCTACGGCCAGGAAAACATCATTTAAGTCTTCAGTCTCGTAGTCTCTATGGATGGTTTGTATGGTAACATCCTTTACCAGCTGATTTAACTCCGGGCAGAAGGTGGGACTGACAATTTCCACATTCGCGCCGTGTTCGACAAGCATTTGTACCTTTCGCAGGGCCACCTCGCCGCCGCCAACAACCAGACATTTCTTGCCTTGAATATTGAGTAAAATCGGGTAGTAAACAGATGCTGCCTCGTGCTTTTTCATATTGTATATCGCACCCTTGTCTTTTTTACCTCTTTGCTGCTGAAAAGCAGTAGCATCTCATTTCTATTTAGTCCTGTCTCTGAGCATATTTTATCAGTTACAGCTCGACAGTTCTCTTTATTATGGGCGTGTGTCATGGCAAACAGGTTATAGGGCCAAAATGGGCTTATCTGCCTTTCATAGCAGTGGCTTACCTCCGGAAAAGTAGCTATCTTTTTGCCTGCTGTATCCACCATATCCGATGGCACTTTCCAGCAGGCCATGGCATTGGCTGTAAAACCGAGTTTGTTATGGTTGACGGAGGCGCTGAAGCGCCGCATAATTCCGCGCTGTAACAGAGTCTGGCAGTGGCTTAGAAATTTGTCCGTGTCCATGTGAAGTTTGCCTGATATAAGGTCGAACGGTTTTTCACTCAAAGGCAGGTCCTGCTGCAAGGCGTTGATGACAGTCCGCTCGGTGGTAGAGAATTTTTTGTCCTTGCGGACAGCATGGCCATGAGACAGGCCGGAGATTGCTGCGCCTTCAACTGGCAATGAAGGATGGGAATTACCGCCATCAAGGTCGAAGTAAGCTCCTATCTTGAAGGTTTTTACAGCCGGCAGGTTTAATATGGTCTCAGACTTGATTCTGTTTCCCAGTTTACGCACCTCGTCATCCACATCCTTGGTTACCGGTATAGCCAATGTGAACCAGAGATTGAAGTCATGGTCGCGTTGGTAGCAGTGGCTTACCATCGGGTGTCTGCTGATAATTTGACCCGCCTTATCCAGCTGCTCTACGGGCACTTTGGCGGCCACAAGGGTTGTCTGATAGCCGAGCTTTTTGGGATTGAGAACTGGTCCTATCAGGCGGATGATTCCTGCTGCCTTTAACCTGTCGATTCTCCGGATTATTTCATTACTCGTTAAGCCCAGACGAAATCCTAGAACCGAGAACGGCTCTCGGCTCAATGGGAACTCCGCTTGAATGATGTTCAGCAGGGTTTTATCTACGTTGTCGAGTTCCATGGCTTATATGCGTCTGGACTATCGGTGCTACACGGGTTGATATATACAATACGGTTCGGCCTCAAGGAAGTCGCCGGTCGATTCGTAGGCTCTGGCCCGGCAACCACCGCAGATATACTTATACTCACAGGCACCACATTTCCCCTTTATATTGGATAAGTCTCTTAATTCGCTGAACAGCGTGGATTCTGTCCAGATTTGTTTAAAGCTCCTATCTCTTATATTGCCGGCTTCCACAACAAGATAGCCGCATCCCTGCACCTTTCCGCGATGTGAGATAAAGCAGAAACTGATGCCGGCCAGACAGCCCCGTGTCATAGAGTTCATAGACCCACTTCCAGCTTTAGTTGCTGTTTTATCGCCTCGCAGCGTATCTTGCAAATTTCTTTCTTTGGCTTTCTGTCTTATTATCCGTTGATAATGAGGGGCATCCGTTGGTTTGAAGAATATCCTGTTGCCCAGTTCTTTCTGCCTGTTGTAGACCCAAATTAGCGTCTGCTCGTATTCCTCTGGAGACATCGCTACCGTTTCCAGTCCCTTGCCGCGTCCTGTTGGGACCAACATAAATGGATGGAAGGCAACTGCTCCTGACTTAAGCGCTAGGTCCAGCAGCTCATTCAGGTATTTCATATTCAGCCTGGTGATGGTGCTGTTAATTTGAACTTCAACGCCTGCCTGGCGTAACAGGGCTATTCCTGAGGCGGCAGCCTGGAAAGCGCCTGCCTGGCCTCGAAATTGATCCTGAAGTTCATCTGTGGGAAAGTCTATGCTGACAGCTACTCTAGAAACGGGAACTGCCTTCAGCTTAGAGGCAATGTCCTCGGTGATGAGAGTGCCGTTGGTACCCATTACTACCCTCAATCCTTTCTCTACGGCGTAGCCAGCTATACGGAAAAGGTCTCGACGCAGCAGGGGTTCGCCGCCGCTGAGTATGACCACAGGCTTGCCTATTTCAACTATTGCATCTATCAATCGGAAACATTCCTCGGTGGACAGTTCGTCTTTGTAGGCACCGGCAGTAGAGGAGGAGCGGCAGTGAGCGCAAAATAGGTTGCAGCTTCGGGTTAACTCCCAGGCTACCATGTGGAGATTAGGAGTTATGCTTTCTTCTCTCTTCAACTTATCTCCTGGTGAGTGCTTATCATCCAATCGATCTTCGAAATACTAATTACCAAATCCTAAATACCAATGGCCAAAACACGGGGTCATTGCGAGGCACGTAGTGCCGTGGCAATCTATGTGGCAGGGGTGATATTGCCACGCTTCAATCGCAATGACAAGGAAGTGGTAGTTTTTTAAGTTTTTCATTCGGCCAGTCCAATTTCATCATCTGTGAGATAACAGGCCGGGTCTTGGGCCCAGACATCACCGGAAACTGCCTCAGCTCTGACCCGCAGGTTGCCATTGCACAACTCAAGATACCGGCATCTGGCGCAGCGTCCTTTAAGCAATCCCTTTCTGTCTTTTAGTCCGCGCATCAATTGGTCAGAGGTATCCAGCCATATATCGTTGAACTTCCGCTGGCGTACGTTGCCAAAGGAGTAGTGCTGCCAGAACTGGTCAGCATGAACGTTACCCAGTTCATCAACGGCGCCTATGCGAATACCCGAATTGTTACCGCCATTAGCTCGGAGCAAAGCCGATACCTTTTCAGCACGAGCCGGGTCTTTTTTCTTCAGTTTAAGGTAAAGGTAAACCCCGTCGGCATGATTATCTACTGTAAGTACTTCTTTTTTAAGGCCACGCTGATAAAGGTCTACGGTACGGTCACAGACTAAGTCAACCACAGCTCTGGTTTGGGAATGGTTTAAGTCATCTCTGGCTAAGACGCGGGCTCGGCCTACATAAGCCAGATGATAAAAACAGACTCGCTCAATTCCTTCCTTTTCTACCAGGTCGAAGACAGCAGGTATTTCCATATAGTTAGCCGGAGTGATGGTCATTCTCAAGGAAACCCTTAGCCCTAAAGAGACGGAGTTCCTAATGCCCTGCAAGGCCGCTTCGTAGGCTCCCTTTTTGCCACGAAATCGGTCATTTTTAACACCTATGCCATCCAGGCTGATGCCCACTTCGGCGAAGCCGGCATTCTTTATTTTCTCGGCCTCCTGCTCAGTGATGAGAGTACCGTTGGTGGACAGGGCGGTTCTTATACCGTGCTGGCTGGCAAAATTGGCCAGCTCGAAGATATCTTTTCTGAGCAGAGGCTCACCGCCGGAAAAGAGAATCACCGGCACGCCAAAATCCGCCAGGTCATGGATGAATGATTTCGCCTGCCCGGTAGTTAAAATTTCAGCGGGGTCATCATTATCGCCGGCGCTGCTGTAGCAATGGACACATCGGAGATTGCATTTCCTGGTACAGTTCCAGACAACGATAGGTCTTTGCTTTATATTAGCCTGATGTTCTCTGCCATAGCGGAGGCTATCGCCTGGCCCTGCGGCATCGCACAGCAGCCTGGAAATTGAAATCATGCCGTGTTTATTATACTTCCAAAGCTTGCCCGTCGGCTATTTGCTAGACAGTCTATCATCTACTGAGGCTTTTCTTTGGTGAAGAAAGGGTCTGTTCTAAAAACATGTAGCCACGAGGCTTTAGCCTCGTAGCTGCGACCCTAAAGGGTCGTGGCTACATTAGTTGATGCAAAACCTGTGCCAGATGAAGTAAGCCATGATAGGGATTACATGCCAGGTCGGGTTAATTTCAGGGAGTTATCTTCTGGCTAATATGCGGTTTATCTCTGTTTTCAACTGCTTGGCATCAAAAGGCTTCATCATATAGGGTGTTTTTGTCTTATCTAGAAAAGCTAGCGTGCGTTTCCCCATGACATCGCCAGTAATGAAGACTACTCTTTTCGTCAGTGACGGAGCTATCTTTTGAAACTTCTTGTACAGTTCGAGACCGCTCATGCCAGGCATCTTGATATCGAGCAGTATTAGGCGGTACCTCTTGCTCTTTACCATTTTTAAGGCGTCAGCAGCATTGTCTACAGTTTCCACCGTATGTCCCTGCTCGCCCAGCACCTGGCTTACGAATTTCCGTATAACAGGCTCGTCATCTACCACCAGTATCTTAGCTTTGTTTATTTTTTTGGGCTCTTCTGTTGCAGGCTTAGGCATCTCCAACTGTTTTTCTTCAGTGACTATGGGCAATTCGACTATAAGGGTAGCTCCTTTGCCGGGCCCGCTTTCAGCCCATATCTTGCCGTTATGCTCGGTCACTATACCATGGCAGACGCTCAAGCCGAGCCCTGTACCCTGTCCCACCTCCCTGGTAGTAAAGAAGGGGTCAAATATAGTCTCCAACTTCTCCTTAGCTATGCCCGGGCCGGTATCTTTGAACGTAATCCGGAGGATGTTATTTATCTTCTCTGTCTTTATTGACAGCTTACCCCTGTCATGGGCTAGTTTCATCTCTGTCTCGGCATTGATAATTAAATTCAGAAATACCTGCTGCAGTTGGCCCGGGTCAGCGATAGTCCTAGGCATATCGCGAGTAAGCTGGAGAATGACTTTTATATTGTTAGCGGCCAACTCATAAACTCGCAGGTCAAGCGTGGTGTGTATAAGTTCGTTAATGTTGACGTATCTTTGCTCCGGCTTGGTCTGACGGGCGAAGGCAAGCAATTTTTTGACAATGCCGGCTACTCGCTGAGCCCCCTCATTGATAATCTCCAAATCACGTCTGACGTCTCGTGATATGTCCTTTCTGGCTAGCAGCAAGTGGGCATAACCGATAACTCCCGTCAGTGGATTGTTTATCTCATGGGCGACGCCCGAAGCCAGCTCGCCGACAGAAGCCAGACGGCTGGCAAACTGAGCCTTCTGCTCCAGTTGCCTTCGTTCTTCTTCTGCTCGCTTGCGCTCGCTGACATCATGGGTAACTCCCCGGAAACCAATTATCTCGTCTTTCTCGTTTCTTATTGGGGAAGCCGAGCTTTCAACAAATATTCGCTTTCCATCTTTTCTAATCTGTACCACATCAAGCATTTCAGCTGGCTCACCTGTACGATATACCCGATTGTAGTCCTCAAATGCCTCTTTGATTTTCTCATGGGGCACGTAAACCTTGTAGCTCATCCCCAGCAGCTCTTCTCTGGAGTAGCCTAAGTGGCGACATAGTGCATCATTGAAAAAAGTGTAATTGCCGGTGAGGTCCATCTCATAGTAGGCCTCTTTCATAT
>JBAVQV010000027.1:0-12885 GCA_049694415.1 Dehalococcoidia bacterium | reverse complement strand
GCCGTGAATAAAAACAAAATTCAGCTCCTTAACAGCGGTGCTGTTTGCCGCCGAGACAGCCGAGCCGGAAAAGCCCAGTTGAAGGCACAGCGCCACAGCTAGTGCCACCGACAACCACTTTACAGTCCTGCTAAACATGATAGTACGGCCTGGCAACTTTTAGGATAGCACATGCTCCACAATATTTCACATTGGATCTTACTACTCCCTCCCCTGGCGGTATGGAGTATGAGGGAGGGGTACATCTCCCTTTCATAAAGGGAGATTGAGAGGGATTAATCCCCATTAATACCCCTTTTTCAAAGATGGACAATCAAAATCGCTGAAATCATTGTTGAACAGAAAGCCCATGCTGACCACGGCGACCGCCATGCCGCTGGCACCAATACGTCGACTGAAAGGATAGATAAAAGCTCGACGTATATAATGTGCTTCCCATAAAACCAGAAAGGCAATTGCAGTTATGGTGATTGATTTAATGCCGATGGCAAAGAACATCGCAAACAAGATTGGCGACGGCGCTTCCATAACAATCCAGCCCAGCTTATCGCCTATTGCGGGACCCCAGTTGCGTCTGGTATGACGTCCGTACGGTGCCACAATGAAGAACAGCGCCACAAAGATTGCCGCCGCCAGCACAAACCAGCTAACCAGTAGAATATTGAAAAATGCTTGCTCGCTCATAGACGCTCATTAGATTGTGGCTTCACCGGGCTATCAAGATAGCCGCTTTCGTGAAACCATTGAAACGTGTCAACAATTGTTTCCCGCAGCGGGCGGGGATTATAGCCCAACTCGCGGGCCGCTTTTTGATGGCTCACGTTCTGGCTGCTGCACAGCGCTTTTATAGAGGCGGTGGTATACAGCGGCCGTTTCCCGGTCAATTGGGCAAAGCCTGCCATAAACGGGGCGCCGATATAGGCCAGCCACCGGGGAAGTACCAGGCTCGGCGCCGGAGTCCCCACTATTTCCTCTACCAGTACCGCCAGGTCGCTTACCGATGCATAGTGTCCCGACAGCAGATACTTGGCTCCGGTCGGTGCTTTGCTTTCGGCTCGAATGGCGCCTTCAACAACATCGCGCACGTCGACCCAGTCGAATCCGCCGGCAACTAACGCCGGCATTTTGCCGCGTGCCAGGTTCAGCAACGCTTCGCCCAAAAACGATGGTTCATAGTCATTAGGCCCTATAACCGCCGTCGGACTGATTATAACAGCGTCCAGTCCACGCTCGATTCCTCTGCGTACTTCCTTCTCGCCCGCCGCTTTAGAACGGTCGTAGGGCGGGCAGCGCGGCGGCTCCACCAGTGGGCATGATTCGTCAATCGACTTGTCCGAGGACTCTTGTTTGAAGGCGTGAATCGAGCTGAAGTGGACCAGCCGGCGTACTCCGCAGTCGAGGCATGCCTTGACCACGTTTCTAACTCCGGTGACATTGATAGGCTCAAGCAGCGGAAAGTCGTTCAGCGACAGCGAAATGCGAGCCGCTAAATGATGGACTACTTCCGCACCCTTAAATGCTTCATGTAAAGAGGCAGGGTCGCAGACGTCACCGGGTACTATCTCAACGCCCAGATTTTCCATTGCCCGGCGGTTCACGTGGTGCAACGCCCGCACCTTCCGGCCTCGAGCCAGCAGTGCACGTATTAAATTAGCGCCGATATGTCCGCTGGCGCCGGTAACTACTGTCGTCATCGTCATTGAGAGCGAAGCGTGGCAATCCCACTCAATGTAAACTCCGCGAAGAATCTCCCGTATAGTAGGGACAGACCTTCAGGTCTGTCCGCTTGTTGTTTGCGGACGGGTCTAAAGACCCGTCTTTCCCTCCGCTCATTCTGAGCCTGTCGAAGAATGTACCTTTCACAGTACTTCACTGTCATTGCGAGTCCTTCCGCAGAAGGACGCAGCAATCTCGGGAAGGCCGGGAGGTCCTACCTGATCACAAAAGGTATGATAATGGCTACCAGACCTGTAAACAGGACAGTGAGCATGAAAAGATTGTACCTGGTCCTGTAGTCGCTCAACAGGGATGGGTCATAGTAACCCTCCACACCCTGGTCTTTATACATTTTCAGCAACCCGCTCAGCAGCTTTTTCCTCATTTGCCTGCCTCTAATTAATCCAAGCTCGGCCACAAAGTTTACCACTACTATGAGAGCCACGATGGTAAACATCACAATGGTGTTGGTAGCGCTGGGCTCTGAAGAGGCAATCCCGGAATTAATGCCCAGGGTTATGAGGTTTAGAAAGATCGCGGTGAGAACAAAAATGGTATCCGTACGCGTATTGGCGCCAAGTTCGCTGATAATATGCTCGTGTACTCTCTCAATCATATTTCCTCCCTTGTATGATTAATAGCGTTCTATTAGCCTGCCAGTTTATTGCCGGCCGAAGCGCATAAATATGAGAACAAACCCCGCAATGACTAAAGCGGCCATCCCAATCCCCACCCACACCCAGAATAATGATGCCGATTCCACTCTCACGTAGATGCTGGTCACCCTGCGCATTTCATTTGCTTCGGCAATCAGGGCTACGGTATATTCTCCTTTGGCGGCATTGTCGGCTGGCCTCAGGATGATATCTACCGTTTGAAAACTGCCCGGAACCAGATAATCTATGAGCCCCGGACTGAACTCAGCAGTCCAGCCTTTTGGTGAATCCGCGGACAGCCGAATATTGGTTAGCTCTGTGTTACCGTTGTTCCCAACCTCCAGGTATATGGTTTTTTCTTTTCCGGCGGTTATAACATTATAATAGCTATCGGGGACAAGTCTCAAAGTCAGGCCTGTCTTCTCTGCCTGAGCCAGTATAGAACAAGGCGATAGGATTGCCGTCAGTCCTACCACCAATAGAGGCAGCCAGTAGATTTTCCGACTAATTCTCATTCAGTTGCCCCGTCATTTCCTCTTTTACCATTGCGGGCGCAGCGAAGTCCCTATTCTACCTCCCTTGGCGGGAGGGAGCTAGAGGGAGGGGGAATTGCCAGCAGTCTACATGCCCGAGCTTACTGTGTCAAGACCTTTCAGCTATTTGTTTTGAACGAAACCGCAAGCAGTATTTACGTGGAGTAATACGGAGTGCTATGATTGGTTTGGCAAAAAGACAGAGTGTAAGAAGACACGGATATTTAAGCGGTTACACGTTATTTAAGGAGGAGGAAGAATACTATGAAGCCAGATGCCAAATATATCCGTTGGTTTGAAGAAATCAAGATTGAAGATATTCCCATTGTTGGCGGTAAGAATGCCTCTCTGGGAGAGATGTACCATGAACTTACCAGCCAGGGAGTCAAAATTCCGAACGGGTTTGCCATAACTGCCGACGCATACTGGTATGTAATAGAATCAGCCGGAATTCTTGACGAACTCAAGGAAACCATGGTGGGTCTGGATAAGACTGACCTGGATGACCTTGTCAAACGAGGGAAAAGAGCACGCGATTTAATTTTGGGTGCTGGTATCCCCGATGACCTCTGGGCTGAAATAACGACTGCCTATGACAGGCTTTGCCAGGAATACGGCCCGGACACAGATGTTGCGGTGCGTAGTTCAGCCACGGCAGAAGACCTCCCCACCGCCTCATTTGCCGGCCAGCAGGAGACTTATTTAAATATACGCGGATATCCCGCACTGAGGGAGTCCTGCAGCAAGTGCCTGGCATCGCTCTTTACCAACCGGGCAATATCCTATCGTATTGATAATAACTTCGACCATTTCGAGGTAGCCCTTTCCGTAGGTATTATGAAGATGGTACGTTCTGACCTGGCCACCAGCGGCGTGATTTTTACTATTGATACGGAGACGGGCTTCAGTGACGTCGTTTTTATCACGGCATCCTACGGGCTCGGAGAAAACATTGTCCAGGGAGCTGTTAACCCTGATGAGTACTATGTATTCAAGCCGACATTGAGAAAAGGTTGCAAGGCCATAATCGGAAAGTATCTTGGGGATAAGTCCATCAAAATGATTTACGGCATAAGTGACTCAAAAATTCTAACGCGAAACGTGGCAGTGCCGGAGGTGGACCGCAGACGGTTTTGTATTACGGACGATGATATCATGACCCTGTCCAGCTATGCGCTTAAGATAGAAGACCACTATTCAGGAAAAACTGGAGAATCCCGACCAATGGATATCGAATGGGCAAAAGACGGGATAAGCGGCAACCTATTCATAGTTCAGGCCCGACCGGAAACGGTTGAGTCACAGAAAGCCATGGATGTCCTGGAAACATATCGCCTGGATAAGAAAGGCTCAATACTGGCCATAGGAAAACGTGTGGGTGAAAAGATTGCTAGTGGCAAAAGCCATATAATCCCCGACGTAGCTTATCTTTCTTCGTTTAAACCTGGAGAGATACTCGTGTCAGACAGTACTAACCCGGACTGGGAACCTGTAATGAAAACTGCTGCTGCTATTGTAACCAATCGGGGAGGTAGGACCTGCCATGCAGCCATTGTCAGCCGCGAGCTTGGTATCCCGGCAGTGGTCGGCGCTGGCGATGCTACGGAAAAAATCCATACCGGACAGGAAGTTACGGTGAGCTGCGCAGAGGGCGATGCGGGTACAGTATATGAGGGAATTCTCCCATTTCATGTTGAAAGGCTCAGCCTCAAGGACCTCCAGCGACCAAAAACAGAGATTATGATAAACCTCGGTAATCCCGAAGAAGCCTTTTCCCTCTCCAAAATACCCAATAACGGTGTGGGTCTGGCACGTATGGAGTTTATTATCAACAGTTACATAAAGGTTCATCCTATGGCTCTCGTCCATCCAGAAAAGATAACTGATGAGGCAGAACGGAAACAATTAGACGACCTAACTTTCGGCTATGAAGATAAACAGGAATATTTTGTGGAAAAACTGGCTCAGGGCGTCGGGACTATCGCAGCCGCCTTCTATCCGAAACCTGTCATCGTACGAATGAGTGACTTCAAAACTAATGAATACGCCCATCTCGTAGGGGGACACTACTTCGAACCGGTAGAAGAGAATCCCATGCTAGGTTTTCGTGGTGCCTCTCGTTACTATGATGAACGATACAGGGAAGGCTTTGCACTGGAGTGCCGGGCGATGAAACGGGTTCGAGAGGAGATGGGATTGACCAATCTCGTCATTATGATCCCCTTTTGCCGGCGGGTGGATGAAGCTGGAAAAGTTCTGGCGGAAATGGCAAAAAATGGCCTGAAACGGGGAGAAAATGGACTTCAGGTCTATGTTATGTGCGAAATTCCAAATAATGTCATCCAGGTTGACGAATTCAGCAAGCTATTTGATGGCTTTTCCATCGGCTCCAACGACCTGACTCAACTCGTTTTAGGGGTTGACCGTGACTCAGCACTGTTGGCCCACGATTTTGACGAGCGGGACCCTGGGGTAATGAAGATGATTTCTATGGCTATTCAAGGAGCCAGAAGGAACCAGCGCCATATTGGACTGTGCGGTCAGGCGCCAAGCGATTATCCTGAGTTTGCCGCATTTCTGGTGAAGGAAGGAATAAATTCAATATCTCTCAATCCCGACTCGGTGATGGCAAATACCCTCAAGGTGATAGAGATAGAAAAACAACTGTTTAAATAAATACCTCAAAGGAACAATAATAGCACTAATATGATGAAATGGCTCAGAATTTCACAAAAGCTGCCGAAGATGCTACAGACAACGAGCAAAACGGGACCACATTATAGAATTAGGTAAGCGGCAAATTTTACATAAGATTCAATTTAGTGTATAATGTTTAATGTAGTTCCAGTTTAGGTTATTACAAGCTTCTGAGAATCCCCTCAGATTTACTTTAAGCATTGAATGACCGAACTCCAACTAAAATTTAGAAGAGAAGAGGTCATCCGATGAGTTTTCAAGGCAGGTCCATCCAGTGTTCCGCTTGTGCGACCACATTCACTTTCAGCGCTGAGGAGCAAGAGTTTTTCGCATCCAAAAGCTTTACTAACGAGCCCAAGCGCTGCCCCTCGTGCCGCCAGGCAAGGAAGTCAGGACGTTACGTAAACAGTTGCTACAGCTCTCCACGCCAGATTTTCGCCGCAACATGCGCACAGTGCGGCAAGGATATTGAAGTACCCTTTGAACCTAGTGTCGATAAGCCAGTGTACTGTAGCGATTGCTACCGTAAAGTCAGACTGAATAGCCAGTGCTATCCCAAATCTTTGGGGTGTACACAGGCAGGGATGTCCGGTTTACCTATGCTATCGCTAGAATTTGTTACGTTATGTCGATAGAAGTACAGATACATCAAGGTGAATCTCAAGATGCTCTGCTGCGTCGATTTCAAAAGCAGGTGCAGATAAGTGGAATCATGCGTGAGGCGAAAGCCAAGCTCCGCTTCGTGTCCAAGAGAGATGCTGCCCGAATAAAAACAAGAAATAGCGCCAGGCGGAGACGACAGCAACGTACTAAAGGAGCGCGCTAGAAAGTACATAATGTGCCTCTGCTTATGTTGGCGACGGACAAACAGTGAGAGTGATTTAATAAATGGGTCCCGACATGAATATATATGTGGGCAACTTACCGCTTGAGTTAACCGAAGATGAACTTCGGAAAGAATTCTCGGTTTTCGGACAGGTGAAATCTGTAAGCCTCATAAATGATAAATACACAGGTAGCAGACAACCGCGGCTATATGCCTTTGTCGAAATGGACTCAAGGTCTGAAGGCGAAGCTGCAATTGTCAGCCTCAAAGGTAAAGAAATAGGGGGTCGGTTAATTGAAGTTATCGCGGCTCTTCCCCTTTCAGACAACAAAGATAAATGGTTCTTCAATAGCAAGAGAGTTAGCCGTTACAATACCAAAAGACAGCGAGGACACCAGGCATAGGTTAAATCGACTGTCGCAAATTGGACACAAATTAGTTAAAAATAACTTTTTAAGGAATTTTAGTGAATTTCGAAGCATTTAATTTTCATCCGAGCATTATAGCTGGTGTGCGAGCGCTCGGTTATACTACGCCCACACCTATCCAGGTTCGAGCCATTCCTCCCATAATGCAGGGACACGATGTCATTGGTCTGGCACAGACCGGAACTGGTAAAACTGCCGCGTTCGTGTTGCCAATCTTACAGCGTCTACTGCAGTCCCCGAGGGGGCGGGGCAATGCTCTCATAATCTCGCCCACGCGTGAACTGGCTGAGCAAACGTGCGAGGCTATTAGTGAATTGGGCCATCAAACCGGACTGCGAAGTATCGCTATTTACGGTGGGGTGAGCATGGAGCAACAAATACAAGGACTACGCAGTGGGAGCGAAATAGCTGTTGCCTGTCCCGGCCGCCTGCTGGACCACATTTGGAAGGGCACAATCGACCTATCACATGTGGAAGTTCTTGTTATCGACGAGGCGGACCGGATGTTTGACATGGGCTTTCTGCCGGACATTCGGAGTATTTTGAGGTGTCTGACTAAGCAGCGCCAGACACTCCTTTTCTCGGCCACCATGCCTGATGATATCCGGCGTCTGGTGCAAGATGTCCTGCACGAGCCAGTTACAGTTCAAATTGGCCGCACGGCACCGGCAACCACGGTGTCACACGCGCTGTACCCGGTTGAGCAACATCGCAAGACTGCGCTGCTGATAGAACTCTTACGGCGTATTGAAACGGAGTCGGTACTTGTCTTTACGCGTACCAAATATCGTACTGAGCGCGTAATGCAGCAACTGAAAAGAGCGGGGTTCAGAGCCACCTCATTGCAAGGCAATCTGTCTCAGAACAGGCGTCAGGCTGCTATTGATAGCTTCCGTGCCGGCTCGGTGAAAATTCTGGTGGCGACCGATATTGCCGCCCGTGGTATTGATGTTTTGCGTATTTCGCACGTCATTAATTACGACATGCCGGAGAGCACGGATACCTACACTAACCGCATCGGCCGCACCGGACGGGTTGAAAAAAACGGTGATGCCTTAACATTTGTGACAAGTGCGGACACAGCCATGGTACGAGCTCTTGAGCTTATTCTCCAGGCAAAACTGGAGCGCCGGAAGCTGAAAGGCTTTGATTACACGGTGTCTGCTGCGTCAGATAAAAAATACAGCATGGCTCCGCACCGATTACAACGAAGCACAGCGTGAAATGAGCAGAGCGTAACAAGGGGCTGAATTGTAAAAGCTAAACAATACATTGTCTTGTTTAGCCTATATTCTATATACCCCAAATACCTCGCAACATTCGTCGAATTGCAAGTGCTTACCTCGACTGCTTGAAATTGAACAATTCGTCATTTTGCATAACCTCCTAATTTGGCCATAGCCAAGCATGGTTCTGGAGGCAATATTAGTGGTTGTGTCAAACCTAGCGGGAGCGGCTGTGCCTCTTAAGGAAATCTAGAACTACCTTGTTAGTCTCATCTGCAGCCTCACTGTTAAAGCCATGTCCCATGTTCTTGAGGATTACGAGTTCGGCATTGGGTATTCTTGACGCAAGGAGCCTAGAGTTTTCGACAGGCACCAGCTTATCGGCATCTCCGGCGATCACAAGTGTCGGTACTTTAATCTCCGGTAAACGCTGATAGGTATCGTGGCCCATTATCGCGCCCGCCTGCCTCATATAGCCATGTAGGGGAGTGATGTGCCCCACCATTTTAGCCAGAAGTTCTTGAATAAGTGCTTGATTGTTGTCGATGAACTCCTGACTGAAAACGAAGGGAAGTGTTTCCCCTGCCCGCTCTTCCGGAGTCAGCTTTTGCATACGGTCCATGTCGAAAAGGACCTTGATTGCCTCCATATCAGGCGTTATCCTGTGGGGTCCACCGCACGTAGTAGCCCCCAAAATGAGAGTCTTCACTTTTTCGGGATAGAGCAGAGCAAAGTGCTGGGCTATCATACCCCCCAGGGAGATGCCAAAAACATGTGCGATTTTGACGCCTATGGTTTCCAGCAGACCGACAAGGTCGCCGGCCATCATCTCCATTGAATACGGAATATCCGGAGCATCGGTGCCTCCGGTGCCTCTGTTATCAAAAGCAACTACTTGATATTGCTGTGAGAATGCCGGAATCTGCCGGAACCACCACGGAATACCACCGCCTAAGCCCATTATCAAGGCTAGCGCCTCGCCGTTACCATTTATCTCATAGTAGATATTTATATCACCGACTCTTGCTGTAGGCACGGCACTCTCCTTACAAGTAGACTTATGGCAATTATACCAAAAAGTTTAGTCTATTAAATACAAAAATGTTTGGCGCCAGCATTACACTTTACATCGTCTTGTTTAGCCTATATTCTATATACCCTAATCTCCTTAGCCATATATTCTTTCAGTAGCTCTGGCGGTAGATATTGGCTAAATTATGGTAAAATGCTATTTAAAAAAGATTGTTTAATAAATTGAGCGAGAGGGAGACCTCCAATGGGCGGTAATGATAAGGAAAACATGCGTCGGTTAGATAAGGGTAATCCGGACGATTGCTGGATAGTCTACATTGGTACTTTCCCACCCAGAAAGTGTGGGATTGCCACCTTTACTCAGGATCTCACCCGGGCCATGGACGGTCTGCTTACAACGAGTGTAAAGTCGATGGTCGTGGCCATGAATGTCGAAAAAGTCGTTACTGATATCTATAGTCGGGAGGTTATCTTTCAGATAGACCAGAATAACCCCGATGAATATGTCAGGGTTGCCGAGGCACTGAACCAGAATGACGCTGTTAAGCTGGTGAATATCCAGCACGAGTTCGGTATCTTTGGCGGCGACTGGGGCTTAAACATCATTCATTTTCTGAGTACGCTGAAGAAGTGCAAGGTAATTACCTTTCACACTGTTATTCCTCAGCCTTCCCAGGACCTGCGCCATGCGGTACGTTTATTGGCGGACAATGTTAATGGTATCACCGCCATGACACATCGTTCCAGGCGTATCCTGATTGAGGATTACGGAATACCTGAACAGGGCATTCGGGTCATTCCCCACGGAATCCATGACGGCGTTTATACTTCTAGCAAGCAGGCTAAGGCTGCCCTGGGCTTTTCGGGTAAGACCGTTCTCTCGACATTCGGGATGTTGAACCGGGGTAAAGGGCTGGAATATGTCATTGAGGCGCTACCGGCGGTGGTCGAAAGATATAAAGACCTCGTCTACCTCATCTTTGGAGCCACACACCCGAATATACTCAAAACGGAGGGTGAGACCTACCGTAATTCCCTCATTGAGAAAATCTATACTCTAGGCCTTGCCGACCACGTAAAGATGTATAACTACTACTTCCCGCTGCCGAAGCTATTGCAGATGTTAAAGGCAACGGATATATATATCTCTACCTCGCTCGACCCGAACCAGGCAGTCTCTGGAACCCTATCATACGCGCTCGGCATGGGGAGGCCTGTCATATCGACTGCTTTTGCCCAGGCCAAGGAAGATGTGACCGCTGATGTTGGCATTCTGGTTGATTTCCGGAATCCACAGGCCTTTACCGATGCCATCAGCAGTTTTATGGGGGATAAAGGCAGGCAGATTAACCTCGGCAAGAATGCTTATTTCAAGACCCGCGGCTGGACATGGCCGAATGTGGCTATCAAGTATGCGAAGTACTTCTCTGAATGTGCTGCGGACCTTGTCGAGGTAGTACAGCGCAAGAGTTTTCCACGGGTCAAACTTAGCCACCTGGTACGCCTTACTGACAGATTTGGTATTGTTCAATTTGCTGATCTTTCAAAGCCTGATCCAACATCAGGATATACCGTGGATGATAACGCCCGGGCACTGATGGTAGTGACTCTTTGCTACGACAGACTTCGGCACGGACGGCTCAGCCGGTCTATCGCCAACAGGGAGAAATTACTGAGGCTGACAAATATCTACCTTGACTTTATTTCGCTTGCCTCGAGGGCTGATGGATACTTCAATAACTATTTCAATCTTGATAGGACTCCGGATGACAAATTCAACAGTCAGGTTAACCTCGAAGAGGCGACCAGTCGAGCGCTCTATGCCCTGGCTTTGACTTCGGCAATCGGTTCGATATCTAGAAAGTTCACGGAGAAGGCATTCACTATCATGCAAGAAAAGGTTAAGAGGAACACCCCGTTTCAATCGCCCAGGGCAATCTCCTGGTATATAAAAGCTCTATGCGTTTTGTTAGAGAAGAATATCGAGATTCAGGGAATCGATTTGACAGGGGTATTAGGGGAGCAGTGTGATAAGCTCCTGTCATTGTATGAGAGCGCCAGCTCTCCCGAATGGCAATGGTTTGAGAGCTATTTTACCTACTCCAATGCGGTTCTGTCGGAGGCTTTGCTCCAGGCTTATCTGGTCACAGGGAAAGACAGATACCTTCATGTAGGGAAAACCACACTTGATTTCTTGATAGAAAAGACTTTCCATGAAGGGATATTCGTGCCGATAGGGCAGGATGGCTGGTATTACAGGGATGGGAAACACAATCGTTTTGACCAACAGCCTGAAGAGGTGATGACCATGGTGTACGCACTTAAGGTCTGCTATTCAATCACCAAGGATGAGCATTACGGAAGACTGTTGTACCGGGCATTTAACTGGTTTCTGGGAGACAATACTATAGAGGCCATCATGTATGACCGGACCACAGGTGGGTGTTATGATGGTGTCGGGAAGCAGTATATCAATTTGAATCAGGGAGCGGAGTCGACAGTTTCATATCTGCTGGCGAGGCTCAACTTTTGATGGTGTATCCGGCTTCCATTGGAGCAGCGGCCGATTTCAACCGCCTGTTTGCAGGAGTTAGTCAATGACAGATTACCTCGAGGATAACGTTGCCCAACGTTTTGAGGCATATAATTCCAGACTAAAGAATAAGGCAGGTAGGGACGCTTCGGAAACGATATCCATTAAGGAGGGTGAGGAGCTTTTCACAGAGGCTCTGCGAGGACCGCTAAGTCAGGCGGAGGAAATAGCAGAGGCTGACATTGTGGTCGGTATTCCGTTCTATAATGAAGCGGACACTATCGGCTCAGTATTAAAGATAGCCACCAAAGGGCTGAAGGAATTTTACCCCGACGAAAAGTGTGTCATCGTGGCAGCTGGCTCTCCAGCCGGTGGTGCAGCTCTCGAGGTAGTAAATAACCTGCCCCATGTCGAAGGTATCAACCGGATAGCTTTCTTACTGAATGACGAAAGAATCAACGGGAAGGGTTGGAGCCTGCGAGCCATTGCCGAAATCGCTCGTAGCCTTGGTGCTAATCTGGCTATCCTGGAAGCGGACCTGAGAAGCCGAAATATAAACGGAGAGATTGAGGGATTAGCCCCGGACTGGGTCCGGCTGCTCCTTGAACCCATTAAGCGGCAGAAGATGGACCTGGTTATCTCTCGATTTAATCGCCATTACTTTGAGTCCCCTGTTTCCAGTCATGTTTTTTACCCGATTCTCACGGCTATCTACAAGCGTCGTATTAACGATTTGGTAGGCGGACAATGGGGCGCTTCTCACCGCCTGATACGGACCTATTTAAAGGATACTCAAAAACTGTGGCAGACCGATATTAGTGGCTATGGTGTAGATAGCTGGTTGGCCACCACCGCTATCACCAACGAGGCCAGGATTTGTGAGGTTAACCTGGGTGTAAAAATCCACGTCTCAACGCCAGGAAAGGAAGAGCTGGTGCTGCGGAGGCTGGCCGGAGTGCTATTCGACCAAATTGTATCTGATAGAGAGTGGTGGAAAGAAACGGCGGGCATTGGTGAACCGCCGTTAGTAGAAACGTTACCTACGTTCGGTATAAAAAAGACGCACCGGCCGGGAAAAGTGCAAATACACCCCCAGTTGTCGGTATACAGATATAAACATGGTTTTAATATGTTCAATTCACTTTATGAGCATGTTCTCTCTCCAGAAGCCTACCAGCAACTGGACAAACTGTCCCGGACTGAGGCTACAGGTTTTGATTTTCCTGCCCGGTTGTGGG
>JBAVQV010000026.1:0-15053 GCA_049694415.1 Dehalococcoidia bacterium | reverse complement strand
TTGTCCGTACAAATGAGGAAATTGATGAGGAAAAAGCAGCGCAAATTAAAAACTCCGGTATCACTCAAGCATATGTGAGGTCGCCGCTTAGTTGCCATTCCCGCCGCGGTATCTGTAGAAACTGTTATGGGCGAGACCTTGGCAGAAGAGGGCTGGTGGAGGATGGCACGGCTGTAGGTATTATTGCCGCACAGAGTATTGGCGAGCCGGGCACTCAGCTGACATTGCGCACCTTCCATACAGGAGGAGTAGTTGGGGCTGATATCACCAGTGGTTTGCCGCGGGTAGAGGAATTGTTTGAAGCCAGGGTGCCCAAAGGACTGGCGGTGCTTTCCGAAATCGATGGCATTGCCGACGTAATTGAGACCCAGGATATGCGGAGAATAAAAGTTACCAGTTCCGAATCATATCTGGATGAGTACACGTTGCCAGCGAGCGCGGAAATAGTTGTCAGTAATGGCCAATTGGTTGAAGCGGGAATGATACTTGCTACTGTGGCTGCCCCTAAGAAGCGGTCTCGAAGCAAGAAGCTAGCGGTCAAAGAAGAGCATCCCATGATGGCTAGAGTTGCAGGCAATGTGGTTATTGAGGATAAACATCTCTACATCAAATACGAAGAGGTCGAAGAGCGCGAGTATATAATTCCATCTGGAGGACACATACGTATTAAGTCTGGTGACAGAGTGAAAGCTGGAGACCAGTTAATTGATGGTGCTGTTGACCCTCAGGATATCCTACGAATCATGGGACGAGAGGCCGTGCAACAGTACTTGGTTGAAGAGGTACAGAAAGTCTACCGCTCGCAGGGCGTGAACATAAATGATAAACATATCGAAATCATTGCCCGCCAGATGCTTAGGCGAGTCCGTGTCGAATCGCCGGGTGACACTGAGCTACTTTCAGGAGACCTGGTCGACCGCTTCGAGTATGAGAGCATAAATGCTAAGGTTTTGGCTGAAGGTGGAGAACCAGCTACGGCTCAAACTGTTCTTCTGGGAATCACGCGGGGTTCGTTAAATACAGGCAGCTGGTTGGCCGCTGCTTCGTTCCAGGAGACTACAAGGGTACTCACCGAAGCCTCAATTTGGGGCAGAACGGACAAGCTCCTCGGCCTTAAGGAAAACGTAATCATTGGTAAACTTATTCCATATCAAGGTTTGCCTGCGGCGGAAGAGATTGGACCGGGTGAACCAGTAGCCGCACAAATAGAGGCTCCGGTAGCCACCGAAACCGCAACATTACCTGAGCCAGAGACCGGGCCTAGCGAAAATTAAATCACGTCTCTGAGTGTGAAAAATCCTCGCCGTCCGGCGAGGATTTTTTATTGGTAGCCATTCTTTAGTTTGGTGAAACTCGTTGTGATATAATTTCAATTAAGTTTTGGATGGCTTCCTGAGCGATGAAAGAAAAGGAAATAAAGACACGGATAGTTTCAGGTAAGCCCAGCGTTGACGATGTTTCTCTGGATACTAACCTCCGCCCCAGACGTCTGAGCGATTTCATCGGGCAGGGCAAGGTTAAGGGCAATCTAGAGATAGCGATTACTGCGGCTAAGAAGCGTGGAGAGCCTCTGGACCATGTCCTTCTTTACGGGCCGCCGGGTTTAGGAAAAACTACATTAGCCTACATTATCGCCGCCGAAATGGGCGTCAATATCAGGATAAGCTCCGGGCCGGCAATAGAGCGTCCCGGTGACCTGGCATCTATATTAACTAATCTCCAAAAAAACGATGGTTTTTTTATTGACGAGATACACCGACTCAGCCGCCCGGTGGAAGAGATACTTTATCCGGCCATGGAAGATTTTGCCATTGATATCATTCTCGGCAAGGGCCCGGGAGCCAGAAGTCTACGCTTAAGTCTGCCTTGTTTTACTTTGATTGGAGCGACCACACGCTTTGCCCTACTGAGTCCGCCGCTTAGGGATAGATTCGGCGCTGTCTACCGCCTTGATTTCTATGATGAGCCGGCTATAGAGGCCATCTTAAAACGTTCAGCCAGAATACTTAATATTGTTATTGATGAGCCCGGCATCAGCCAGATTGCCTGCCGGGCCCGAGGAACACCGCGCGTAGCTAATAGACTGCTTAAACGAGTACGAGACTATGCCCAGGTAAAGGCAGATGGTGTTATTACCGAATCTGTTGCCATTGAGGCGCTTTCCAAATTGGAGATAGACCGCATCGGCCTGGATGAGATAGACCATAAGGTTATACGCACCATAATTGAAAAATTTGATGGTGGGCCCGTTGGACTGGAGACCATCGCGGCGTCTATCAGTGAAGAAGCAGACACTATCATGGATGTTTACGAGCCCTATCTTCTTCAGTTAGGATTCCTGGAACGTACGCCTCGCGGTAGAGTAGCCACCAGGCTTGCCTGCGAGCATCTGGGCGTGGCTTACAAGAAGGGCCAATCACCTCAGGCAAGCCTCTGGTGAAGCTTATCGGCACCTGGAATATATTTTGGTGATGAGCTTTAGAAGCACGTTAGCCGCCCTGTTCCTTTCAGTCCTGTTATTGCTGCCATTAGCCTGCCGGCAGCCCTCTGACACCGCCATGGTGGTCAAAGTTATCGACGGCGATACCATAGTTGTTGAGGGTGGTTACCATGTGCGCTATATAGGCGTCGACTCGCCTGAGACCGATGAGTTCTACTATTCAGAGGCTAAGCAAATGAATACGGACCTGATAGCCGGTAAAAAAGTCAGGCTGGAAAGCGATATTACGGACAAAGATAAATATGGTAGATTACTGCGCTACGTATACGTCGGCGATACATTTATTAATGCCGAGATGGTAAGACAAGGTTGTGCCTGGTCCATAGCCTATCCGCCTGATGTTAAATATCAAGTTTACTTGGAGGCGATGGAAAAAGAAGCCAGGCAATTAAAACGCGGCGTTTGGAAATAGAATATCGTTTTTCCTGGCAGTTGGCTTTGTCTACCTGGCAGACGTTAGCGGACGGATTTTCGGGACAAATTTAGTGGTTTTTGACTGGCCTGTCTTATTTTTCGCTCCAGCAGTGCCGGGCTAAGAAGAAGTATTACGGCTAGCAAAGCAAGGCCCAGCCAGCCGGCCAGGTTAATTGAGCTCCTGCCGCTCAAAGCCATTACGACCAGGACCAGTATTTCCAGCGTCAATAGAACACCAGCTTTAGCCCAGCGCTGTCTGACGCGAATGAAGGTAGCCACAGTCAGTGCCAATACTACGAAGGTGAAAGCGATTAAAGGGGCAAACTCATGAAGCTGCTCGCCCGATAAGAATCCATTGTCACGTTCCAAGGCCAGTAACCAAAGCGCCAGCAGCCAACCCAACATTATTGGTATTGGAAGTAACATCAATGAAGCAAACAGCCAGTCTTTTCTGGTGATTTGTTTGGTTACAGAGAAAATGATGAGTAGAGCTAAAGGAACGTAGGCAGAGACAGCCAGCCAGGTCCAACCACCGGGTAAATATATTAGTAGAATGCCAACGGCTATCACCGGGATCAGACAATAGCCCAGCCAGGGGAAAAGCCATGCCGGCTTACCGTGAAACCAGCCATAAAGAACCGTGCCAACGACGCCAAGTAAGATTCCAAGTAGCCAGAGCGTGTTTTGCCACCACTGCAGTGCGAAAAATGCAGCAACCAGCAGATGGGGCAGAGCGGCGAAGATAGCTTGAAGCCAGCTTCCCTGACTATATACTTCGTATATTTGCCGGGCGACAAGTTGTGGGGAACCCATGAGCCGAGTTGCCGTAGCGGTTGCCTGTCTTTGGGAGAGCCCGGATTCTATTAACTCGTGTCTTTTGTCTTCAAGGTGCGTCCGTATTTCACGTACCACATCGCTTTCGATTGTGGTATCAACCCTCAGATAGGTCTTGAGCTTGTCAGTATAATTAGACTTAGCCTGCATTGCCTTAACCAATTGTTGGTTGCACGATTAAAGCCACGGCGGTAGAAAAGTCTTGCCAGACAACTAATCTTTCAGCCAGCGCCTTCTGCCCTTTTGGTGTCATGTAATAGTAGCGTCTTTCCTGGCCGCCGGGCAGGCGTTGCCATTTACCCTGTATAAGCCCGGCCTTTTCCAGCCGGTGTAGAGCCGGATACAGGGTACCTTCTTTGAATTGGAAATAGCCTTTGCTTCTTTTTTCCAGTTCTTTTATGATTTGATAACCATACGTTGGATGGCGATTAATCAAACTGAGAAGCAAACTGTCAGTGCTGCCTTTGAGTAATTCACGTTCGTAACTCAATTCTATACCTCGCTTAAAATTTCGGGCTTATCTTTAAGAATAGCATCGGCCACCTTTATCGTCAAGTCGAAGCTTCATTTGACAAGGACGGGTTTTAGTTGTATATTATCTCTGGATTGAATCCTCTGGTGGTTAGAGCGAGGTGGCACCACCCGTTCCCATCCCGAACACGGAAGTGAAACGCCTCAGCGCAGACGATACTAGGGAGGCAACTCTTTGGGAAAATATGCCACTGCCAGGGGGTTTTTCTAAGTCCCTTGAAATCAGTAATTCGAACTGCAACACTCAATATCCCAAATATTTCGAAGCTTTGACACTTCAAATTAAACGTCCTATAATTCAACTGAACACATCTTGAGAATTAGCAGCAAAGCATAAAGAACAGGATAGACATGGCCAGCAGGTTTGAGAAGTTTTCGGAGAGAGCTCGTCGTGCCCTAACTCGCGCCCAGGAAGAAGCACAACGTTTTGGACACAATTATATTGATACTGAGCATATACTGCTGGGTCTGGTAGCTGAAGAGGATAGCGTAGCCAGCAAAGTCTTAGCCAACATGGGTGTACTTCCGAATAAGATAAGGGCGGCTGTGGAGTTTGTAGTGGGGCGAGGAGAGAGGTCGGCAATCGGCGAGGTTGGGCTTACACCTCGAGCCAAAAGGGTGATTGAGCTTGCTGTTGACGAAGCCCGACGTTTGAACCACAGCTATATAGGTACCGAGCATCTCCTGTTAGGCCTGCTGCGCGACCGCGAAGGTGCGGCAGTTGGCGTTTTAGAGAGCTTTGGTGTTACATTCGACAAAGCCCAAGCTGAGATAAACAACGTTTTGAGCCAGAGCGCACCGCAGTCACGGGCCGTTGCTCGAGGCGTCGGGCGCACACCGGTTCTGGACCAGCTTGGAATCGACCTGACTAATGCATCTCGTGCCGGAAAACTTGACCCCATCATTGATCGAGAGAAAGAGATTGAGCGGGTTATCCAGATACTCAGCCGGCGCACCAAAAATAACCCGGCGCTTATAGGTGAACCGGGTGTAGGCAAGACAGCCATTGTTGAAGGTCTGGCACATCGTATCGTAGCCGGCGAAGTCCCTGAGACGCTGCAAGGCAAGCGGCTGGTCACTCTTGACATCGGTTCGTTAGTAGCCGGCACTAAATATCGCGGCGAGTTTGAGGAAAGGCTCAAGAAGGTCATTGACGAGATAAAAAGCGCTGGTAACTGCGTGATTTTTGTTGACGAGCTGCATACTATAGTTGGTGCCGGTGCTGCTGAGGGTGCAGTTGACGCTTCCAATATCTTGAAACCGTCGCTGTCACGTGGCGAGCTTCAATGCATTGGTGCCACCACACTGGATGATTATCGTAAATATATTGAGAAAGATGCTGCACTGGAGCGCCGTTTTCAACCGGTAACCGTGACTGAGCCGACTGTGGAGCAGACACTGGATATACTCCGAGGCATTAAAGAGCGTTATGAAGAGCATCACAAACTGGTCATAAGCGATGAGGCGTTGCAGGCCGCGGCGTCTTTAGCTGCTAAGTACATACCTGATCGCTTTCTACCCGATAAGGCTATTGATTTGATGGATGAGGCGGCATCGCGAGTTCGTATTATGCGAGGCGGCGTGCCTATCGGCCTGGCTGAAGCCAGACGTGCTCTGGAGACGGTACGAAGGGACAAAGAAACTGCCATTTCTTCTAAAGAGTATGAATATGCCGCCGAACTGCGTGACCGTGAAGTCCAACTGGTGAATAAAATCAATACCATGGAGCAGAAGTGGCAGGCAGACCAGCAGCAGGAAAAGCCGGTTGTGACCGAAGAAGACATCGCTGAGGTGGTCAGCATGTGGACCGGCGTCCCGGTAGTGCGCTTGACCACAGACGAATCCAGCCGCCTGTTGCAGATGGAGGATGCTTTGCACCGACGCATTGTCGGCCAGGATGAAGCTATTACCGTTGTATCCAAGGCGGTGAGACGTGCCCGGGCTGGATTGAAAGAGCCACGTCACCCCATCGGCAGCCTTATTTTCCTCGGGCCGACTGGAGTGGGCAAGACTGAGCTGGTAAGGGCTCTGGCCGAGTTCATGTTCGGCAGCGAAGATGCCATGGTCCGCCTCGATATGTCTGAGTTTATGGAAAGGCACACTGTGGCTCGGCTGGTTGGTGCTCCTCCCGGCTATGTAGGTTACGACGAGGGAGGGCAATTAACTGAGGCAGTGAGGCGAAAGCCCTATTGCGTCATACTGCTCGATGAGATTGAGAAGGCTCATCCCGACGTATTCAATATATTGCTCCAGATTTTTGACGACGGTCACTTGACCGATGCTAAAGGGCGCCGGGTTGATTTTCGCAACAGTATAGTTGTCATGACCAGCAACGTTGGCGCCAAACATATAAAAGGGGTTATGGGTATCGGCTTTGCCGCTCGAACTGGTGAGGAAAGGAATCGCCAGACCGAGTACGAGAAAATGAAGGAAAAGGTTCTGTCTGAGCTGAAGACGACCTTTCTACCTGAGTTCCTGAACCGCATCGATGAAGTGGTGGTTTTCCATGCTCTCAGCAAAGAACAAATCCGTCAGATTGTCGACCTCATGCTCGGCCAGGTGGCCAAGTCGTTGGGCGAGAAGAATATGAAGCTAGAAATCACCGATGCTACCAGGGATTTTCTGTGTGAAAAGGGCTATGACCCGACTTTTGGAGCGCGACCTCTGCGCCGCGTTATTCAGAACGAGGTTGAGGATAAGCTTTCTGAAGCTCTGCTCCGTGGTGAGTTCCACCCCGGCGATATTTTGAAGGTAGACTATGACGGCGAGAAAATTGTGATTCGAGCTGCCGCTGGAGCCTTATCCGGGGAGGCGATAACACAAGAGCTAACGTGAACCTCTTAATTTCGGCTTCTCGATAGTCTGATTCTACTCAGGGCGGGGCTTAGTATAGAGTATTAAACCCCGCCCTTTTGTTATTCTGAGCGTAGCGAAGAATCTAGCACGGCTCAGTACGAACTCCGCGTCAAGGAATCTTACCTGCGGGGTGTTTAGTGGGAAACTTATTGTCATGGTTGAGAAAAAAGTCTTGAGATCCTTTGCTGTCGCTCAGGGTGACAGAAAAAGCGCGATTTTTGCAGTCATGTAGCAGCATCTACAGAATGTGAAGAATATGAGTTGGCTTGAGGTCAGATAATTTGAATAAGCCGAAGTCTAAGTCTGTCTTTGTTTGCCAGCAGTGCGGCAAAGAAAGTCCTAAGTGGTTAGGCCGCTGCCCCGGCTGCCGGGAGTGGAATAGCTTCGTAGAAACCGTTGTCACCGTCTCCAGTGAAGCAACTACCTGGCTGCCTTCAGAAGAGAACGCTCCGCAGGAGCTTTCCAGCCTGAAAACTGAGACCCATCCCCGACTGAGCTTACCGTTTACTGAGTTCAATCGCGTGCTCGGTGGTGGAATGGTAACAGGTTCTTTAGTCCTGGTAGGCGGCGACCCCGGCATCGGAAAGTCTACCCTGCTGCTTCAAGCCTCATCGGCAGTGGCTAAGGCGGGAGGCAGGGTTGTATATGTTTCGGGCGAGGAGTCAGCGCACCAGATTAAGCTCAGGTCGGAGCGTCTGGGAATAGATGGCGACAGACTTTACCTTCTGCCGGAGACTAACCTTGAGATTATTCTGGGACGCCTGGGCGAGCTATCACCGAATTTGGTGGTTGTAGATTCTATACAGACCGTTTATATCGAGGAATTAACCGGTGCATCGGGCAGTGTGGGACAGATACGCGAGTGCACCTTGAGACTTATGCGCTGGGCCAAGCGAGCCGGTATTCCAGTTCTTATCACCGGACATGTAACCAAAGACGGCGCTATTGCCGGTCCCAGGGTATTGGAGCATATTGTTGATGTAGTCCTTTATCTGGAGGGTGAGACCTTCAGCAGTTACCGGATATTGAGAAGCACCAAGAACCGTTTCGGCTCCATTAATGAGGTCGGAGTTTTCGAGATGAGCGGCGGCGGTTTAATAGAGGTGGCTAATCCGTCGGAAGCTTTCCTGGCCTCGCATCATGACGGAGCAGTGGGCTCGATGGTAGTGCCCACCTTTGAGGGAAGCCGTCCGCTGCTGGTCGAAATTCAGGCATTAACAACTATGACCGGCTTTGGGCCGCCTCGCCGCATCGCCAACGGAGTTGACTTCAACCGGCTGCTCTTGATAGCGGCGGTGCTTAGCCGTCGCGCCGGGATTAATCTATCCAATCAGGATATCATAACTAATGTTATCGGTGGTATGCATATTGGTGAGCCGGCCGCAGACCTAGGTATCGCCATGGCAATCGCTTCGAGCCACCGGGATGCCCGGATTGCTCAGGGGCTTGTCGCCCTCGGTGAGGTCGGGCTCAGCGGCGAGCTTAGACCTGTGCCACAAATGGAAAGACGACTCGCCGAAACTGCCAGGCTGGGTTTCAAGCGCTGCCTTATTCCTGAGACTGCATCTAAGCCTTCGTTCCAGGTGAAAGGTGTTGAATTACTAACCGCAAGTAACGTCGCTCAAGCACTCAGACTGGGCCTTATCAGGTCACAGAAGAAGTCGGATTCAAATGAAGAGCCGAATGTCTAAAACGGGAGTCGTCATTGTCGGCGCCGGCAGCAGCCAGCGTATGGGCAGGGACAAAGTTTTTATATCTCTGGCGGGAAAGCCTTTGCTGGCCTGGTCGGTTGATTTCTGTCAGACTTGCAAGCTGGTCGACCAGATAGCCATCGTTCTCAATGAGGCCAAACTGGATTTGGGGCGTAGACTGGCTGCCGAAAGAGGTTGGTCCAAGGTGTTGGAGATATGTGCCGGCGGCAAACGACGGCAGGACTCCGTCAGGCAGGGGCTAAATGAGCTGGAGGATTGTGACTGGGTGGTAATTCATGACACCGCCCGTCCCTTCTTAACCACAGACTTAATTCGTGACGGTCTGGAGGCAGCTCAGGCAACAGGTGCAGCTGTGGCTGCGGTTCCGATTAAGGATACGGTTAAACTTTGCAGCAGCGACATGATGGTCAGCAAAACGCTTAACCGTCAGGAATTATGGGCGGTGCAGACGCCACAGGTTTTCCGCTTTGATATAATAGCTGAAGCTCATGAGCAAATTAAAGAGGATGTTACCGACGATGCCAGCATGGTCGAGCATCTGGGACGCAAGGTGAAGCTCTATATGGGTTCTTATAACAACATAAAGATAACCACTCCTGAAGATTTGGCTCTGGCTGAGCTAATAGCCGGGAAGAAATAGCATGCGAGCCGGAATTGGCTATGATGTACATAAGCTGGTGAGGGGGCGCAAGTTAATTCTGGGTGGAGTGGAGATTCCGTTCGCTAAAGGGCTCTCCGGCCATAGCGACGCTGATGTGTTGACCCATGCCATAATGGATGCTCTGCTCGGTGCCGCCGCACTACGAGATATTGGAAACCAGTTCTCGCCTGAAGACTCTAAATATAAGGATATTTCCAGCCTTCTTTTGCTGGGCGAGGTCAACAAGCTGCTTGAGGCGAAAGGGTTTGTAGTTGGGAATATAGATGCAACTATCGTTGCCCAGCAACCCAAAATATCGCCTTTCATAGAGGACATGCGTCGCCTTATCAGCCGGACGCTGGGCATTGATTTAGAACGGGTGATGGTCAAGGCAACTACCACCGATGGTTTGGGTTTTGTCGGGCGGGGAGAAGGCATGGCTGCTTATGCCGTAGCCCTGGTGGAGGAAAAATAAATCATTTCACGCTGTCATTGCGAGGAGTCCTTCTGTGGAAGGACGACGTGGCAATCTCGGTGGTGGTTGGGAAAGACCGTGAGATTGCCACGCTTCGCTCGCAATGACAGGTAGGATAATAGGAAAATTTTATGAATCTTATCCGGAGCATCAGAAGGGATATACAGGCGGTCTTCGAGCACGACCCGGCAGCTAAAAATGCCTGGGAAATCTTTTTCGCCTACCCCGGGTTTCATGCTCGACAGTTTCATCGCCTGTCTCATACTCTATGGAACTGGAATGTACCTTTTTTCCCTCGTTTTATTTCACATCTGGGCCGTTTTTTCACCGGAATTGAAATACACCCCGGGGCTAAGATAGGGGAGGGATTTTTCATCGACCACGGCATGGGAGTGGTAATCGGCGAGACGTCTGAGATTGGCGATAACGTTGCCCTGTATCAGGGGGTTACCCTTGGTGGTACCAGCCTGCTAAAGAAGAAGCGGCATCCGACCCTGAGCAATAATGTAGTCGTCGGCGCCGGGTCGAAGCTAATCGGCGCTATCACCATCGGCGAGAATGTCAAAGTCGGCGCCGGCTCCGTGGTGGTAACCTCAGTGCCGCCCCATGCTACTGTTGTTGGCGTACCCGGTCGCGTGGTTGAAATGCGTAATCCAGATACTGAAACTGTGGAGAAATTGCCCGACCCGGTCTGGGAGAAAATCGAGGCTCTGGAAAAGAGGGTTGCTGAGCTGGAAAAGAACCTCAGAGATATGCGGCCTAAAAAGAGGCTAACGGGTAAACGTTAACCTTCTGAGAAAACGAATGAAAGTATTTGATACGCTGTCGGGGCAGAAAACAGAGTTTAAGCCCCAGGGAAAAACAGTAAATATATATGTCTGCGGCGTTACCGTTTATGACGAATGCCACATTGGGCACGCCATGAGCTATGTGATATTTGACGCCATCCGGCGCTATCTCGAGTTTAGAGGTTATAAAGTCAAGCATGTTCAGAACTTTACCGACATCGATGACAAGATAATCAACCGGGCTAACCAGTTGGGGATTTCGTCATCGGAGCTGGCTGAGAAATATATCAACGAATATTTCAAAGACATGGATGCGTTGAACATACGGCACGCTGACATCTACCCGAAAGCAACCGAGGAAATACCCAAGATAGTTGAAGTCATACAGGGACTGATAGCCAAAGGATTTGCTTATGAGGCGGGAGGCAGCGTCTATTTCCGGGTGAAAAACTTCCCCGGCTACGGCAAGCTGTCCCGTCAGGACATAGATGACATGCTCTCCCGTAGTTCGGCGGAAGAGGCAGAGAAGGAAAACCCGTTGGATTTCGCCTTATGGAAGGCTGCTAAGCCGGGCGAGCCTTTCTGGCCGAGTCCCTGGGGACAGGGCCGGCCGGGATGGCATATAGAATGCAGCGCCATGGCGTTGAAATACCTGGGTAAAAGCCTTGACATACATGGCGGTGGGCAGGACCTTATATTTCCGCATCATGAGAACGAGATAACCCAGTCGGAAAGCTTCACCGGCGTGGTGCCCTTTGTCAGGCACTGGCTGCATAACGGCCTGCTGCAGTTGGGTGAGAATAAGATGAGCAAGTCGCTGGGCAACCTGATAACGGTGAAGCAGGCGCTGGAGCGATACAGTTCAGACGCCATTCGACTGTTCATTCTGAGCTCTCATTACCGCAGCCCGCTGACTTACAGTGAAGAGGCGCTGAAGGCAGCCGAATCCGGCATGGAAAGACTGCGGCAGGCTGCCGGAGATGGAGGAAAGGTTAGGGGTAAGGATATACTTGATGCCGAGCCATATAAAAGCCGGTTTACCGGCAGCATGGATGACGACTTCAACACGGCACAGGCATTGGCAGTGCTTTTCGAATTAGCCAGGGAGATAAACCGCGAGCGTGAAGAGAAATGCGATGTAACCGCGGCTCAGAACACATTGAGAGAATTAACCGGGGTGCTCGGTTTCACTCTGGAGGAGCCGAAAAAGCCGCCGCTCGAGACCGGACCTCTTATTGGACTTCTAAGCCAGCTTAGCGTTGAGTTAAAGCGGGCACCAAGGAACGAGGCTGTGACGAAGATTGAATCGTTATTGGCTGGAGCCACACACGGCACCGAGCCGCCTGATGCAGAGCAGCTTATTCAATTGCTGATTAAGGCACGTAAGGAATTGCGCCAGGCCAAGCAGTGGCAGTTAGCTGATATCATACGGCAACACCTCATCGAGCTGGGCATTGCCCTCGAAGATACGCCCCAGGGCACAATCTGGAAGCGGATGCTGTAGTCCTCATCCTGTCATTCTGAGCCTGTCGAAGAATCTAAGTCCTTCGTTATTTGCCGGTGACGGTCCCTCGTTACGCTCATTCTGAGTCTGTCGAAGAATCTGAGTCCTTCGTTAATGTCATTCTGAAGGAGCGAAGCGACTGAAGAATCTCACTCAGGATAAACTCCGCGAAGAATCTAGACATGTAGCGGCGGGGCTTCAGCCCCGCCGAGGCGACCCTAAAGGGTCGCCCCTACATTGTGTTTGATAGCTAGATGGTTAAGTTACGCTCATTCTGAGCCTGTCGAAGAATCTCATACCGCTCAGTGTAAACTCCGCGAAGAATCTAGACATATAGCCATCCTCTCTCCCCTAGCGGGAGAGAGTTAGACTGAGGGGGACTATCTCTTGTCTCGCTCTCACAATATTCACATGCCTTAACTCTTTCCGGTAATGGCCACAATCCAGATACAAATTATGACAAATAAAATGGTCAGGCCGATGGTGAACTGGAACAGGCTTTTTTCCACGCCCCGCCTCGTCCGGTAGACGCTTTCCGGCTGGCCGAATATGCCTCCCAGCCCGCCGCCGCGCACCTGCAGCGTAATTACAGCAACCAAGGCTGCAGCTACCACAATCTGGGCAATAATTAGATAGTTAAACATTCTATTTCCCTCCGAGCTTATGTAACAGGATTTCTCTTGCCGTGGCGGGATTCGCCCGCCCTTTGGTGGCTTTCATCACCTGGCCGATTAGAAATGCCAGCGCTTGCTGCTTCCCGGCCTCGTAATCAGAGACCGCCTGACTGTTGCCGGCTATTACCTCGGCCACTATTTTCTCCATTTCCTCCGAGCTGCTTATCTGGCTCAAGCCTTTCTCGGCCACGATGTCGCCGGCTTTCTTACCGCTGAGGAACATTTCTTCAAAAACGGCTTTAGCCGCCGGCCCGCTGAGCGTTCCTTTTTCTGTTAAATTCAGCATCTCCGTCAGATGCTTTGGGCTGACCCTGGTATCTTCAATGCTGGTACTGCTGGCGTTAAGCATCCTGAGAAAGTCTCCCAGCAGCCAGTTGCTTATTGTCTTCGCTTTTTTAGGCAGGTCAACTCCGTTTGTAGAACCTGTCATCAGCTTAACGCAGTCCTCGAAGTAGTTAGCCATTGCCTTGGAATCGACGAGCAGGTTAGCGTCGTAAAGTGGCAGACCGTACTCAGACATGAAGCGGTCTCGCCTGACATCGGGCAATTCAGGCAGCCGCGACCTTATTTCCTCCACCCATTTCTTACTGAAGACCAGTGGTGGCAAATCAGGTTCCGGAAAGTAGCGGTAATCATGTGCATATTCCTTGCTCCTCTGGCTGACCGTTATTCCCTTCGGCTCCACCCAGCCCCGTGTCTCCTGGGTGAGTTTACCGCCTTTTTCCAGCACCTCCTGCTGTCGTTTAGCTTCGTAGTCCAGCGCCCGGTAGACAGCTTTGAAGCTGTTCATATTCTTGACCTCTACCTTGGACAGATACTCTGTGGTACCCCTGGGGCGTATGCTGATATTGGCATCGCACCTGAAGCTGCCCTCCTCCATATTGCCTGTTGACACGCCCAGGTACTGGAGAATAGTGCGCAGCTTCATCAGGTATTGCCTGGCCTCCTCCGGTGAGCTGATATCCGGCTCGCCGACGATTTCCATCAACGGCACACCGGAGCGGTTAACGTCCACCAGGCTGTAAGTCTCGCCCTCCGGCGAGGTGCAATGAGTCAGCTTGGCCACGTCCTCCTCCAGGTGAACGCGTGTAATGCCGATTTTCTTTTTAGTGCCGTCGAGGTCAATCATCAGCCAGCCCTTGTTGCTCATCGGCGCATCGTACTGTGAAATTTGATAGCCCTTCATCAAATCTGGATAGGGGTAATTCTTGCGGTCGAACTTGGCATTTTCGACGATGGTGCAGTTAAGGGCTAAGGCTGTCATCACCGTATACTCTATCGCCTTCTCGTTGATTGTGGGCAGCACGCCGGGCATACCCAGACAGATGGGGCAGACGTGTGTATTAGGCGGCGCATTGGCGTAATCGGCGCTGCAGGAGCAGTACATCTTGCTCTTGGTCAATAGCTGGGCATGCACTTCCAGCCCGATAATAATCTCGTAGTCCACGACGTCGGTTAGTATAGCAGTCTGGCTCGTACGAGGCAAACGAATGGCGATGGCATTAGGTACGTCATTAAATAATATAATGTTCCGTTATTTTTCTCCTCTGACACATCTAGGTTTTCGGTAATAGGGGCATCTAGTAGCAAATCCGGTGGATAATATTAACTCTAGCAATAATATCAATTAGTTTTAAAAGTTTTACGTCTAAAACCTTTTTCGAGCGGTGGCAATAGTCTTTTAATTGTTTCCGGATTGCTTTTTAGCAATCTGGTTAATTTCCGATCTATTGACTTTGTTAAATCTTTGCTTTTACCCTCCATACAAACCATTAACATCAAAATCTCGCCCCGTTCATCTGAACTTATCTCATCCGCCAATGATAATTTATTCAGTAGCCTATTTAGCAGATTTTCACGCTCTTCTAAAGTTAAGAATCTCCACAATGACCATATTAAAGTAGCAGCTTGCCAAATAGTATCTCTTGATTGATCTTCCAAAAGGTCATCGCAGACATCTTTCAAGGCTTTGAGCATTGTTATACTTGACATTGACCATTCAGCAGCCATCATTATTAGGAAATCTATAAAAAACTTTGGAAATGGAGTAGCAGAAGCTTTCGCAATTCGCGTAAGTTCTTCACGTATTGGTAAAATGTAAGTAACCGCATAAACAATACCATCG
>JBAVQV010000025.1:0-20154 GCA_049694415.1 Dehalococcoidia bacterium | reverse complement strand
ACTACAACCTGTGTGTACTCTGCGGCCGCTGCGTCAGGGTGTGCCAGGAAGTAAGGGGGATCGGGGCAATCGCCTTTACCTATCGCGGCAGCCAGGCCCTCGTCGGCACCGCTTTTAACAAGACACTACTGGAATCGGGATGTCAATTCTGCGGCGCTTGCGTTGATGTTTGTCCCACGGGCGCCCTGATTGACCGTTCCAGCAAATGGCTGGGGGTACCTGAACGCTCAGTAGTCACAACATGCCCGTATTGTGGGGTTGGCTGCCAACTAAGCCTCGAAGTAAATGGGGGCAATGTCTCGCGCTCGGTACCAGTTTTGGAAAATTCGGTTAACCAGGGACAAGCCTGCGTTAAAGGTCGTTTTGGCATCGCCGAATTCGTCCATCATCCTGAACGCCTGACTAAGCCTTTAGTACGAAGAAACGGTGAACTTGTTGAGGTAAGCTGGGACGAGGTCTTGGACTTGATAGCCGACAAGTTGAATAAATACAAGGGAAACCAATTCGCATTCATAGCTTCTGCTAAATGCACCAACGAAGAGAATTACCTGGCACAGAAGTTCACACGCATGGTGATGCAGACCAACAATGTGGACCACTGTGCCCGTCTCTGACATTCCCCGACGGTGGCCGGTCTGGCCACCAGTTTCGGCAGCGGTGCTATGACTAATTCTATAAGTGAAATCAAAGATGCTGCCTGCACCTTAGTCATCGGCAGCAACACGAGTTCCGGGCATCCGGTTATTGCATTGGAGATAAAGAAAGCGGTGCGTAATGGTGGCAGGCTTATTGTGGCCAATCCTCGAGAGATTGAGCTTTGTCGCCATGCTGATGTATGGCTGAGACAGGCTCCGGGCAGTGACGTTGCTCTGCTAATGGGCATGATGAAAGTTATATTGGACGAAGGACTGGCTGATTTGAGCTTCGTCAGTGAATGTTGCGACAATTTTGATGCCTTCAAGGAATCATTGAAGAATTTCGACCTCGATTTCGTAGAAAAGGCTACAGGAGTGCCACGAAATACACTAGTTGAGGCGGCTAGATTATTTGCTACATGTAAACCAGCAACCATAATCTATGCCATGGGTATTACCCAGCATAGCCACGGTACGGACAACGTGATGGCTGTCGCTAATTTGGCCATGTTAACCGGTAATATGGGCAGACCGTCAACCGGCGTAAACCCTCTGCGAGGGCAGAACAATGTTCAGGGTGCCTGTGACATGGGCGCTTTGCCTAATGTTTATACCGGTTATCAAAGGGTCGACAACCCGGACATTCAAAAAAAGTTTGAGATTGCCTGGAGAAGCGATTTAAGTCCGACTCCCGGATTAACCTTAACAGAGATGCTTGATGCCGCTTATGAAGGGAAAATAAAAGCGGTTTATGTAATGGGCGAGAATCCGATATTGAGCGATGCCGACGCCAATCACACTGATAAGGCGCTGAAAAAGCTCGAGTTCCTGATAGTTCAGGACCTCTTCCTCACCGAAACTGCCCGGCTGGCTGATGTTGTTTTACCGGCGGTCAGTTTCGCTGAAAAGGACGGCACCTTTACCAATACCGAACGGCGTATACAACGAGTGAGGAAAGCAATAGAACCCGTGGGCAACTCCAAGCCTGACTGGTGGATTATATGTCAGCTTGCCAGGAAAATGTGCGATAAGGATTTCGACTTTGAGGATCCGTCCGAGATAATGGAGGAAATTGCCAGATTGACGCCCAGCTACGGAGGCGTCACCTACGAGCGGCTGGAAGAATGTGGACTACAATGGCCCTGTCCTACTAAAGACCACCCGGGGACGCCTATATTGCATGTGGGTAGATTTGTCTGCGGTCTGGGAAAATTCGCACCGCTGCAATACAAGCCGCCTGCCGAATTACCTGACAAGGAATATCCACTGGTACTTACCACAGGGCGAAACCTGTATCATTATCATACCGGCACCATGACGCGTAAGGTTGCCGGGCTCAATACCATTGAACCCGAGGGGGTTATAGAGATAAATCCGACGGATGCATCTTCGCTGAAAATTAAGGACGGCGATAAAGTCAAGGTAATTTCTCGCCGTGGTGAAGTAGCAGTCAAGGCAAAAATAACTGAGAAGTCGCCACCGAAAGTTGTCTACATGACTTTCCATTTCGCTGAGAGTGCTGCCAATCTATTAACCAACGCGGTATTAGACCCGGTAGCTAAAATCCCAGAGTTCAAAGTGTGTGCTGTACGAATCGAGCGGGTTCGAAGAAATAACCGGGCTCGCCGGTGACATCCGGAGGGTAGCAATACCATGGCAACCGATTTAAGAGAACAGATGAGAGAGATACTTGCCCCCTTTCAAGGTCGTCAGGTCGTCCTGATACCGGCTCTCCAGGCTGTGCAAGAGAAATTTGGCTATTTGCCTGAAGCGGCAATGGAGGAAATCGGACGAGTGGCTGGGGTATCACAAAATGTAGTCTATGGGGTGGCCAGCTTCTACTCCCAATTCCGCTTCACTAAACCCGGAGAGCACATGATTAAAATATGTCTGGGCACTGCCTGCCATGTGCAAGGTGCTGCCAGCCTGGTCGAATCGTTGGAACGAGAACTCCACATAGAGACGGGCAAAACGACTCCAGATGGTAAGTTCAGTCTAGAAGAAGTCCGCTGTTTTGGTTCTTGCGCTTTGGCTCCTGTCATAGTGGTTGATAGCCAGGTCTATGGTAATGTGACGACAACTAAGACCAAGGAAATACTTGACGAGTTTCATTAGCCAATACTAAAGGAAATATCATGGATTTCGCCACATTACGAAACAAAGCAATTGAAGAATGGCAAGCCCTGTGGGGCAGCGGCAAGCCCCTGATTCTGGTGGGATTAGCCACCTGTGGTATGGCAGCCGGGGCTAACGCAGTATTGAAAGCTATCGAAGGTGAACTAGCACAGCGAAATATCCAGGCCAATATCATACCGGTTGGATGTATCGGCCTGTGCTATCTGGAGCCAATAGTCGATATCGTCAAGCCGGGATGTCCTCGGATCTCCTATAGTCAGGTTACCCCGGAAAAAGCAATCAAGCTGATAGAAGATTATCTGGTCAACGACAACCCGCGTCCCGACTTGGCACTCGGCACTTTTGGTGAAGATAGGTTTGCCAACATACCGAAGTTTTTCGAACACCCAATGCTAAAACCTCAGGTGAGAATAGCCACTCGCAACTGTGGTCACATCAATCCTGAAGATATCAACCACTATATTGCCAAGGATGGCTATAGTGGACTGCACAGAGCACTGGCCATGCCGCCTGAAGATGTGATTAAAGAGGTGGAAAAGTCTGGGCTACGCGGTCGAGGTGGAGCCGGATTTCCTACCTGGAGAAAATGGGACGAAGCTCGCCACAGTAAGGCAATGCCCAAGTTTGTGGTCTGCAATGCAGACGAAGGAGACCCCGGAGCCTTCATGGACCGCTCTGTCCTCGAAGGAGACCCCCACTCTGTCCTTGAGGGTATGTCTATTGCCGGCTATGCTGTTGGCACGCCAAATGGTTATATATATGTTCGAGCTGAGTACCCACTGGCAGTTAAAAGGCTTCAGATTGCCATAGACCAGGCCAAAAAACTCCGCCTTCTAGGCGATAATGTTCTTGGCACCGAATTTGGCTTCAACGTAAACATTATGCAGGGTGCTGGCGCCTTCGTCTGCGGCGAAGGCAGCGCCTTGATGTACTCAATAGAAGGCAAAAGAGGAATGCCTCGTGTAAGACCTCCACGGTCGGTAGCCTCGGGATTGTGGGGACTACCCACTTCTTTGAATAATGTTGAAACCTTTGCCAATGTACCTCCTATTGTAACCAATGGCGGGGATTGGTATGCCGCCTATGGTACTGAGACAAGCAAAGGGACCAAAACGTTTGCTCTTACCGGAAAGATAGGGCGTCCTGGGTTAATTGAAGTACCGATGGGAATAAGTCTGCGCCAGATAATATACGAAGTAGGCGGCGGGATTCCTAAAAACAAGCCTTTCAAAGCTATACAAACCGGTGGGCCGTCGGGAGGTTGCCTACCGTACAGCCTGCTTGATACACCGGTCGATTTTGAAACACTTACCAAAGCCGGTTCAATTATGGGCTCCGGCGGAATGGTGGTCATGGACGAGGACACCTGTATGGTGGATGTTGCCCGATATTTTATCGCCTTCTGCCGTGATGAATCCTGTGGCAAATGTGTGCCCTGCCGAGAGGGACTGCCTCTGATGAGTGAAATCCTCGAGAGGATAACACGGGGTGACGGTAAGGCCGAAGATATCCAACAGCTGCGAGACATGGGCGAAACGATTAAAAGCGGTTCACTCTGCGGTCTCGGAACCTCGGCCCCCAACCCAGTCCTTTCCAGCGTTCAATATTTCCGGCCGGAGTGGGAGGCTCATGTCATTGAGAAGAAGTGCCCGGCGCTAGTATGCAAGGCTCTTATAAGCTTCTATATCCTACCCGAGAAATGCTCTGGTTGTGGTATTTGCGCCAGGGCTTGTCCTGTCGAGGCAATCAGAGGCGGCAAAAGACTGATTCACGTAATCGACCAGGAAAAATGCATCAAATGCGCCACTTGCCTGGAGAAATGCCCGGAACGCTTTAGCGCCGTAGTCAAGGTGACCGGAGAACATATCACTGTGCCCAAAGAGCCGGTACCAGTCGGCATGGAGGCGAAGTGACAGTAAATATGGACACAATTAATTTAACTATAGACGGTGTAAAAGTTAAGACCACCAAAGGCAAGAGGATTCTGGAAGCGGCGCTGGATGCCGGCATTTACATCCCTAACCTGTGCGCCTTACGAGATATTAAACTGCCCTGGGGTGCCTGCCGGCTATGCCAGGTCCAAATAGAAGGCAGACGGGGTACTATTACTGCATGCAGTGAGCCAGCAGTTGACGGTATGGTGGTTCGTAGCCATACCCCCGAAGTAAACTGCCTGCGCCGAGAAATTCTCGAAATGATGCTGGCCAGACATCCACATGAATGTCTCACTTGTTGGCGGAAGGAGCGCTGTCAGCCGTTCGATATATGCCTGCGTAATGTGGCAGTAACCGAACGGTGTGTCACCTGCCCAAAAAATAGACACTGCGAACTCCAGAAAGTAGCCGATTTCATCGGCCTCGAAACAATGCCCTTCCCCTATACTTCCAAAGGGCTGCCCGTAGAAATGGAAAATCCGTTCATTGTGCGCAACAACAACCTTTGTATTCTCTGCGGTCGATGTATCAGAGTCGATCAGGAGATATTGGGCTTCGAAGCTATTGCCTTTAATCTGCGGGGAGCCAGGACTTATATCGGTGGTGCTTTCGGTAAACCTCTTATCGAGTCAGGATGCACTTTCTGCGGTTCTTGCATAGAGGTGTGCCCTACAGGCGCACTTATGGACCGAGGCGAGGAATGGAATCGCTGGTCTGACCGTGAAACTCTTTCAATTCGCTGCAAATATCATTGTCCGGCGAGAGTAGATGTGCCCCGCTTCATACGCTTAATCAGAGACAGAAAATATGCTGAAGCTGTAGCCGTTATCCGCGAAAGCGTTCCCTTTGCCGCTGTCTGTAGCTTGATTTGTGAGCATCCCTGCGAAGCTGAAGGCGCCTGCCGCCGCGGCGACCTCGACCAGCCTGTCGCCATCAGGGCTTTAGAGCGCTTCGCAGTCGAACGCTCCAGCCAGTACGAACCCTCGCAGGGCTCGAAAGCTGTGACATCAGGCAAGAAGATAGCTATCGTCGGCTCAGGGCCTGCAGGACTTACCGCAGCTTATTACCTGGCCAAAAAGGGCGGACATGCCGTGACTGTTTTTGAAAGTCTTAGTCAGCCCGGTGGCATGATGCGAGAACTAATACCTGAATATGTCCTGCCTCGCGATATCCTGGATGCTGAGATAGAAGGCTTGAGCAAGCTCGATATTAAAATAGAGACTCAGTCGAAAGTAGAATCCGTTGACAAGTTATTTGAGAAAGGCTTCGACGCCGTGCTTCTGGCTAACGGAGTCACGGCGGAAATCACTGGCGTTGAAGCAGGTAGAAAAAAGAGTAGAAAAGGCGTCTTTACTTGCGGCAATGCTATGACTGTAAAAGCATCATTCATTGAAGCTGTGGCCGCCAGCAGAAAAGCAGCCATATCCGTCGACCGGTATTTAGGCGGTAGCGGAAATATAAGCGAGGTTCTAGCTCAAATAACTGGGGGCGTACCGAGAGTGGGTAGAATCGATAACTTCGCTCAGAGGCGACGGCAAGAAATGCCGACGGCAAAACCAGCCAAGCAGATTGGCAACTTCAGCCAGGTGGAGCGCGGTTTCAGTGATGAGCTGGGAAATGAAGAGTCAAAGCGGTGCATGGGCTGTGACCTTAGATTTGCTGTAGCCCGCATGGTGGCTGGTCCGAAAGACAAGACTACCAAGACCTTGGTGCGCTCTTAAACAAAGGGACAAATCGGTCTAATTCGGGGGGAGTTATGTTTAAGATTGTAGCTAAAGAAAAGCTATGTCCTGTTATTGACTTCGTCAAAATCGAGGCACCGGCTGTAGCTAAGAAGGCTAAAGCAGGCCAATTCGTTGTTATCCGTGTCGATGAGGTTGGCGAACGCATTCCACTCACCTTGGCTGATTGGGACGAGAAAGAGGGAACCCTCAGCCTGGTGGCAATGCGAGTGGGAACCACTACCTATAAATTCGCTGCTCTAAATGCTGGCGACTATGTACTGGACTTGAGCGGTCCTTTAGGACTACCTTCGGAAATAGAGAATTTCGGCGCTGTAGTCTGCGTTGGTGGCGGCGTGGGTGTAGCCCCAATATATCCAATAGCTAAAGCCCTTAAACAAGCAGGAAACGAGGTCATCACCATAATGGGTGCCCGAAGCAAAGACCTTCTCTTCTGGGAAGACCGGCTACAAAGCGTTAGTGACGAACTGATAATTACCACTGATGACGGCTCCTACGCTCGAAAGGGCTTGGTGACTGACACACTGAAGGAAGTGCTGGAGCGAGACAAGCGGATCAGCCGTGTTATCGCCATTGGGCCGGCTGTAATGATGAAATTCTGCTCTTTGACTACCAAGCCTTTTGGTGTCACAACCATCGTTAGTCTCAACGCCATCATGGTCGATGGCACTGGCATGTGCGGTTGCTGCCGCGTTTCTATAGACGGAGTCACCAAGTTTGTGTGTGTTAACGGGCCTGAATTCGACGGGCACCACGTCGATTGGGACCTTCTGTTTACCCGCCAGCGAATTTTTTGCGATGAAGAAAGGCGCTCACTTGAATTGTGGAAAGCCCGCCACGGTCAGACTGGAGAATAAGAGTGGAAGAAAAGGTCAAACCAAAGCTTGATTTGAATAGAGTGGCTATGCCCCGCCAGAAACCGGAGATAAGGGCTAGGAACTTCAATGAGGTAGCACAGGGCTATACACGGGACATGGCACTTCAGGAAGCGGTCAGATGTATTCAATGCCCTAAGCGTGCCTGCATCAGCGGCTGTCCAGTAAATGTAGATATTCCCGACTTCATTAAGGCAATACGGGACAATAACATGCCAGAGGCAGTACGGATACTGAAAAGTAAAAACGCGCTGCCCGGCATCTGCGGTCGGGTCTGCCCTCAGGAATCGCAATGTGAGGAGGTCTGTACACTAGCCAAGAAAAAAGCGCCGATTGCTATTGGCCGACTCGAAAGATACGTGGCTGACTGGGAACGGGAACATAGCTCCGAAAAGGCTTCATCTCCAAACACTCCGCCTGCGACAGGGAAAAAAGTGGCTGTCATCGGTTCGGGACCTGCAGGACTGACATGTGCCGCCGATTTAGCCAGGCTGGGTCACCAGGTAACCATCTTCGAATCAAGCCATGTCGCCGGCGGCGTGCTAACGTACGGTATCCCTGAGTTCAGGTTACCTAAGGCTATCGTCAACGAAGAGGTAGATTATGTCAAGTCTATTGGAGTGGAAATCAAGCTCGATTCAGTGATGGGTAAATTAGCCACCGTGGATGAATTATTTGACATCGGCTATGAAGCGGTCTTCCTGGGCACTGGCGCTGGTTTGCCCATGTTGCTTAATATACCCGGTGAGAACCTCAATGGAGTATTTACAGCCAACGAGTTCCTGACACGCGTGAACCTCATGAAAGCCTATCTTTTCCCTGAATACGATACACCGATAAAGATAGGGAGGAAGGTAGCTGTGATTGGCGGTGGCAATGTAGCCATGGACTCTGCTCGCTGTGCTCTGAGGCTTGGCGCTGATGAAGTTTACATTATCTATCGGCGCTCCAGGGTCGAAATGCCGGCACGACATGAGGAAGTGGAAAACGCCGAGGAAGAAGGGATTATCTTCAAGTTCCTCGTAAACCCGAAACGGTTTATGGGTAATGACGAGGGCTGGATAACAGCCGTTGAGTGCTACGAGATGGAACTTGGAGAGCCTGATGCCAGCGGTAGACGCCGCCCCATAGTAAAAGAAGGCAGTGAGTTCACCATCGAAGCTGATGTCGCCATTGTGGCACTGGGGACTACCCCAAACCCTCTGATTCCGTCAACCACAAAAGGACTGGAGACTAGAAAAAACGGTACCGTAGTGGCTGATGAGGAAACCGGAAAGACAGTAAAGGACGGGGTCTGGGCGGGTGGTGATGTAGTCACTGGTTCAGCCACGGTTATCAGCGCCATGGGAGCCGGAAAGCGAGCGGTTACCTCTATAGACGCCTATTTAAAAAGCACCAAATCCTAAGCTCCAAATTCCAAACAAATACAAATATCGAAATCCAAATTTTAGCTTTTAACTTTTGGTTTTTTATTTTAAATTTGGGATTTGGCGGTGCCTTTCGGGCGAGGGGTGGCTAAGAGGCGTCCTATCTCTACTTTCAACTGTTCAACATCAAACGGCTTGTGAATATATGGGACCCCTGTCCTGGCAAGAAAGGCTTCGGTGTCCGCCCCCATAACATCGCCGGTGATGAAGACCACCCGCTGCGCCAAAGATTCAGCTATTTCCTTAACACGCCCATACAGCTCGCTACCGCTCATCCCGGGCAACTTCATATCCAGCAGTATAAGATTGTATCTGTTGCTCTTTATTCTGTTCAAGGCATCTTTACCATCATCCGTGGCCTCCACCTCGTGCCCCTCCTCAGTCAAAATCTGACTTAATAACCGCCTTACCACCGGCTCATCATCCACCACCAGTATCTTGCCTTTAGTTGCCCTCTCCAGTTTACTTGCTACCTTAGTTCGTCTGGGGGGTTCCTCCTCAGTAACTACGGGCAACTCTACAATGAAGGTAGCCCCTTTGCCCAGCTTACTTTCAGCCCATATCCTGCCGCCGTGCTCGGCTACTATCCCATGGCAGATGCTCAAACCAAGCCCTGTCCCTTTGCCTATCTCTCTGGTGCTAAAGAAGGGGTCGAATATCCTCATCAGGTTCTCTTTGACTATACCCGGGCCGTCGTCTTTAAAGGATATCCGTATAGTATTATCTAATTGCTCTGCCTTAATTATGAGTTTCCCCTTACCCTGGGCTAATTTTATCTCCATCTCGGCGTTTATGAGCAAATTGAGGAACACCTGCTGAAGCTGACCGGGGTCGGCAATAGTCAAAGGCAGGTCAGGAGCAAGATTGGTAACTACTTTAATGTTACTCGTCTCTAGCTCATAGGCCCGCAGACGTAAGCAAACTTCAATAACCTGGTTAATATCGACAACAGTTCGCTCCGGCTTTGACTGGCGGGCAAAAGTAAGCAGCCCTTTTACAATACTAGCTACTCGCTTGGCCCCGTCACGGATAACCTCCAAATCGTTCTTTATATGCTCTGGAACATCCTCCTGCATCAGCAACTCGGCATAACCGATAACACCCGTCAGCGGGTTATTTATCTCATGGGCGACGCCGGCTGATAACTCGCCGACGGAAGCCAGATGGCTGGCAAGCTGAGCCTTTTGCTCAAATTCCCTCCTCTGTTCTTCAGCCTTTTTCCGTTCACTGATGTCCCGCATAACTCCTAGGATACCGACAGGCCGGCCAGCCGTGTCACGCATGAAGTTCATTTTCAGCTCTGCCCATAAGGCGGAGCCGTCACGGCGAAGAAATTCAACTTCCAGTGTCCGCGACCGGGTCGGGTCTTGCGGCGTGGCGTTTGCCATGACCCGTTCCTCAGCAAAGGCCTTCATGGCGAGTTCTTGCGAAGACGGCGTCAGAAGCTGCCCTAAGGACAGGGACATAACTTCTTCAGCAGTGCGGTCTCCGAGATATTTAACAGACGGACTGACATAGGTAAACCGAAAATCCATATCCGTAGCCCAGATAACATCTCTCACATTTTCAGCCAGCAGCCGGTAACGCGCTTCGCTTGCCCGCAGTACCTCCTCTGCCCGCTTGCGCTCGGTAATGTCACGTAGAAATACAAATAATCGTCCACCTCCAATTGGCAAATAATTGACACTAACCTCAACGTTAACAATTCCGCCATCCTTGCGTCGGTGACGGGTTTCAAAGCGGTCGTAGCCAACTTCCTCAAACTCTCGGAAGTGCTGGGTTATCTCATCTGGTTTCATCATCGCTTCGATATCCGGAATTGACATATTTAGAAGCTCGTCACGGCTGTACCCTATCAAACGGCAGTAAGCCTCGTTCACATCTAATAAGTGCTCTTGCATATTCGTAAGCATAAAACCATCCATGGCAGTACGGATAATAGCCTGGTACTCCTGTTCCCTGACTTTGCGCTCGGTGATGTCCTGATACACAACCTGGAATTGCTTCTCACCATTCCACAGCACCTCTCCACGTGACACTGCTAGATGTCGAACCTGACCATCTTTACGCACAATGCCGATTTCATAATTGGTGGGGACATGTTCTCCCAGTTTCCTCTTTTTTGTCCTTTGCCTGTGCTCAGCATAGCTCTCAGGTGTGTAACGCTGTTTTCGAGGCACAGCTTCCAGTTGCTTAACACTACTGTAGCCATAGATATCCAGCAAAGCCCGGTTGGCGTAAAGACTCTTTCCATCTTCATTAACAATGCGTATGCCTAAAGGCGAGTTTTCTATCGAATGGCGGAAGTTTCGCTCCGATAGACGTAGGGATTCCTCAACCTGTTTGCGCTCAGAGACATCACGGACGACAGCTTGCATTGCCGGCTTGCCCTGGTAAATTAAAGGAGCCGCCCTCACCTCAACATCAATCTCTGTGCCATCAAGCCGGAGGAACTTCTCTTCCAGCGTAGGAAGTGCCATTCCAGTTTTCAGCGCCTTTTGCATTCGCTCGGCGACAATTTCACGATAATCCGGGTGGATTACATCAATTACTGGTTTTCCGATGATTTGGTCAGGGCTCGAGGCGCTCAATAACTTCAATCCGGCGCTATTCGTGAAGACATGCTTGCCTTCGCTGGCAACAAAAATGGCCTCAGGAGATAGTTCTACCAGAAAGCGATAACGCTCCTCGCTTTCTCTCAGCGCCTCTTCCGCTCGCTTGCGTTCGGTGAAATCATGGCATATCGTCTGAACGAACTCCATGTCCCCAATAGTGGTCAATCTGACACTCAAAAGAGCATCGTAAAGAGTGCCATTCTTGCGTCTGAGTTGCACCGGGTAGTCAACGACACTACCATGCCGCCTGATTTCTTGCAACAACGCCTCTCTATCTGCCTTATTCACATACGTATCAGCCAGGTTAACTTTACTGATCTCCTCAGCCGAGTATCCGGTGATAGTCTCCATGGCCTTATTTAGGTTTATCACCTTCCCCTCAATCGAGGAAAAACCGATGCCAAAAGGGGCATTATCGAAGATATGACGATACCATTGTTCACTCTCTTTTAGCGCCTCCTCCAATTTTTTACGCTCGGTGACATCCTTAACATAAACACATAGGCCGCCCGTTGTAGGGTAAGCGCTGATTTCAAAAACACAGTCTCTACCACCGATAGGAAAGTTATTGAGGAAATGTTGTGGCTTTTTCGTTGTCAGTGCCTTTCGGTACGCATTATCAGCTCTTCTTGATGCTTCGTTATCCGGAAAAATGTCATAGAGGTGCTTCCCCAGGGCATCATTAGCCGAGATGCCGGTTAGCTCTTCGCTGGCCCTGTTCCAATACGTATACCTCAGCTTGTTGTCCATGGCGAAGAAGACGTCTGTGATACTCTCAGCGAGTTCTCTGTACCTCGACTCGCTTTGCTTTAGTGCCTCTTCAATCTTCTTGCTCTCAGCTTCTGAGACTTCCAGTTCGGCAATCCGCTGGCGCAACTGCTCTAGCTCACCGATGAGCTGCCCTTTGTCCTTATCCGCATCTTTCATCTCCCACCTCCTAAAGACGTACCGGCATTAGCTTGGATTACAATATGAAATCCCTATATCTACTTCATTTCTACTATCTTACACTGAATATGTCAAGTCAGGAAAAGAAAACGACCATGAGATTGCCACGCCTTCGGCTCGCAATAACATTTGGGAAATTAACGAACACCCCACCACACACACAAAACTTGACAAGTTGGTAAAAGGTGGTAAAATGTATGCCTAATTGAATAAGGCAAAGGCTGGGAACAGGACTAGTAGGCCTTTAAGCGAGGCTACAGAGAGTCAGGAGAGGTGAAAGCTGACGCTAACGCAAAGACTGAATGGACCTGGGAGCCGCAAACCGAAAGGTTGGTCTAACTAACACGAGTAGGCTTTGACGCAAAGGGTAGCGTTATCACAACCCAGGGTATCGCTCTAACGGATGGGGCTGTACCTGAATGAGATGGTCGGAAGACTAACAAGGGTGGCACCGCGAAGATTAAGCCTCTCGCCCCTTAGGCGAGGGGCTTTGTATTTCGAAGGAGGTTCTCTGAAATGATAATAACTAGACGGATGTGGCCCCCTGAGGGCCAATGACAACTAGCTAAACAACTATTATGTATTAAAAATTTAAAGGAGGAAAAATGAAAGGTCAAGAAACCAAAATCACACTAACCGAAAAGGAAATGCCTACAACATGGTACAACATCTTGCCCGACCTGCCCAAGCCACTGCCGCCATTGCTGCACCCGGGAACTGGACAACCTACCATACTGCCTCCACCGCTGTTCCCAAAAGGGTTACAAGACCAGGAGTTCAGCAAGGAGCGGCACATCGAGATCCCTGAAGAAGTGCAGGATATCTACAAGCTGTGGCGGCCGACCCCCATAATCCGCGCCTATCGCCTGGAAAAGGCGCTGGACACACCAGCCAAAATCTTTTATAAATACGAAGGGGTGAGCCCAGCCGGTAGCCATAAGCTTAACACCGCCGTGGCCCAAGCCTACTACGGTAAGAAAGATGGCATAAAGCGCTTCGCTACTGAGACCGGCGCCGGCCAGTGGGGCAGTGCTCTGGCATTGGGCTGCGCCTTCTTCGGCCTGGAGCTCAAGGTTTATATGGTCAAGGTGAGCTTTAACCAGAAACCATACCGCCGAATCCTGATGGAGACCTGGGGAGCCAAGTGTGTTCCCAGCCCCAGTCAGGACACCGAAATAGGCCGCAAAATTCTGGCTGAAGACCCCAATTCACCAGGTAGTTTAGCCATCGCCATCAGCGAGGCCATAGAGGATGCCTTCGGCCGCGAGGATACCTACTACTCCATAGGTAGCGTCATCAACTCTGTTCTGCTGCACCAGACAATAATCGGCCAAGAGGCCAAGAAGCAGATGGAGAAGGCAGGTCTCTACCCCGATATCATCGTCGGCTGTATCGGCGGTGGCAGCAACTTCGCCGGCATGTTTCTGCCCTTCGTCAAGGATAAAATCGAAGGCAAGAAGCCAAACCTGCGCATCATAAACGTTGAACCAACAGCTTGCCCCAGCATGACCAAAGGGCCTTATACCTGGGACTATGGAGACGTATGCGGAATGGCGCCAATTGCTAAAATGTACACCCTGGGTCATACCTTCATACCACCGGGGATTCATGCCGGCGGTCTCCGCTACCACGGCATGGCACCGATAATCAGCCACCTTCATAAACTCGGGTACGTGGAAGCTAAGGCTGTGCCGCAGGTAGCGACCTTCCAGGCTGGCGTGCAATTCGCCAGAACTGAGGGCATCGTCCCAGCGCCAGAGCCAAACCATGGCATCAGGGTAGCCATAGATGAAGCCTTGGCTTGCAAAAAGTCAGGTGAGTCCAAGACCATACTTATAGCTTTGAGCGGGCATGGGCACTTTGACCTGTCGGCTTACGACGAATATCTATCAGGAAAACTCCAAGACTACGACTATCCTGCGGAAAAGGTGAAGGAAGCCTTGACCCATCTGCCCAAGGTAGAGTACATAGAGGCATAGTCCACATAGATAGAGTGTTTTTCAACCTCACCTTAAACCCTCTCCTTTGATGGGAGAGGGTTAGGGTGAGGGTGAAAACTGAAATCCCAAATCCGAATTTATAAATCGTAAACAAATTCCTACATTTTTATCTGTCATTTTTATTTTTAACTTTTGGTCTTTTATTTTTTGAGATTGCCACGCGGAGTTTATACTGAGCCACATGATATTCTTCGCTGCACTCAGAATGACACCGGGCGAAGGGCTCGCAATGACAGGAAAAATGGTACAACGGCGAGATTTGGATAATTTGAATTTTGATATTGTTTGGGGTTTGAAAATTGGGATTTCGAATTTGGCGGGAACCTGATAAGATTGGGAGACTAAAGGGTAATTTTCATGCCTTCGTAGCCAATATCTATACCTACTCTTAGTTCCCGAGCCACTCTTTTGATTTCCTGCTTGACCTCTCGCTCAAACTGGGGCGGGATATGAATAATGAGGACACGCGGTAAGTAGCCCTTTATATGACGGAACTGTAACAGCTCTTCTTTGAGAAGCTCAGCTGATAAATGGCCGACGCTTTTCAGAAAATCCTGGACCTTGTTGATGCCGGAAACCTCAATTATAAGCAATTGAGGTGAAATATGCTGCCAGCAAGCTGTCAGCCCCGGGCCGGTATCACCAGTGTAGAACAGACTCTTGCCATCCTTAGATGTGACCTGAAAACCTACTGAGGGCACTGCATGCTGCACCGGCACAGGCAAAACGTCATAGCCCTGAATATTTTGCGGCTGTAGCGGCTCTATGACTTTTAGCTGTAGAAAAGGCTTGTCCTTAGACGGCCATTTGGAGAAGTCGGCGTACATCTTGCCATCGAGCAGGCAGAAGTTAAGAACATCCAAAGTCTGGTTTAAGGCATATATATCAACTGGTGATGGAAAAGTGGCGCCATTGGCTCCCAGCGTGACTAAATCTCGGCTATGGTCGAAGTGATGATGCGTGAGCAAAACTGCCCTCACCTTTTGCTGCCCCGCCAGCGAGAGGCTCGAGGTAAGACCGCCAGCATCCAAAGCCAGTATGCCATCGATAAGCAGCGATACCATCCGCAGCCCTTTAACCTCAGCACTGTGAGCGCCTAAAATTCGCACTTCCATCGCAAAGGAGGTTTTATAAAAACCGGTAGATAATTTCGGATTCAAATAGATTATAGATTCGACATGCTACTGTTCGAATTTGAAGCCTTTTTCGTTAAAGAGATTCAAACAGACATCTACTACCTCAGGGTGATAAAGAACACCTTTTTTCTGAATTATCTCCAGAAGTGCCTTTTCCACGCTGAACGCGGGACGGTAAGGGCGGTGAGAAGACATCGCCTCCACGACATCAGCCACAGCCATGATAGCTGCCTCCAGTAGAATATTGCTGCCCCTAATTCCCTGTGGGTATCCTGATCCATCCATCCTTTCATGATGCTGGACAACAATTTGGGCTACTGGCCAGGGAAACTCTACAGTATTCAGTATGTCATAGCCCACCTGAGCGTGATCTTTTATCAGGTTAAATTCGGTTGCCTTTAGACGCCCCGGTTTGCTGAGAATTTCTGAAGGGATTGATATTTTACCGATATCATGGAGGCTGCCGGCAACGCGTACACCTTCAATCCGGTCCTGTGAAAAACCAAGCTCGCTGGCGATGGCACAAGCCAGCTTAGCTACGCGCGTCTGGTGACCAGCAGTATACGGGTCTTTCATTTCCGTGGTCAAACCAATGGCATGGATGGTACCTTCCATGGCCTTCCGCAGCTTTTCTGCGCTTTGCTTCAGTTCTTCTTCAGTTAGCTTCTGCTCGGTGATATCGCGGGTAGCGCTGATTATTAGGCTTCGACTGCCTGATTTGATTAGGCGCGAGTGTATTTCCACTGACATCAGAGACTTATGTTTATTAAGATGAACCGATTCGAATGTTAACTCACCTTTTTCGGCTAGCTCATCAATCCGTGACTGGATAAGCCCGGCTCTCTCCGGGGTAGTTAGTTCCATATACTTCATCTTCTGCAGTTCCTTTTTGCTATAACCGCGTGACCTGCTTGCCATATCATTGGCATAAATGCAGTTACCCATTAAGTCATGAATGAAGACCGAATCTGACACAATATCCAAAAGATGAGTATGTAACTTTAGCTGTTCTTCCAGTTTTTTATATTTGGCCCCCGTACCTGCCAGCGAATAAGCGGCTATGATTGTGGGAATGAGCATGATCAACAAGAGGATAAAAAGCTTGTTAAACAGTAAAGCTGTAACATTCTTCAATACATCCGGCGTAAGAGAAGCTAAAACCCAGAAATACAGTAACGCAAGGATTATACCCACAACCACAAACAAAGACACATATAAAATCAGAAAATATTTAGAGAATTGCCCTATAAGCTCTATTGGTTTTACTTTATGGTTATCACTCACTGCTCAATCCCATCTTCTTTAAGTTTGCTAACACCCATTGACCTGCCCCCAACAAGTGTACCACTTTTTAAGTTAAAGTTGCTATAAGTTGGGCTTGCCCCCTTTTCCGTACCACACATAATGATAGTTTCGTGGATTTTCAACATAGTACTTCACCGGACATAGCAAACTCCACTGGAGCCTATAGCGTCTGGAAACGATTGTGGGTATATTGCTTTCGATGAACCTCCGAAATTTATTCATGGATACCGGGTGGAAGGATTTATAGTCTGTCCGCGTAAATAACCGTTTTCTCAATATTCCTATTTTTATTTTCCCTGTTTTCTGCTTTTCCTGCTTGATTTCTCTTGCTTCTGCAGAATTCCGCAGAAGCTCTATTTAGAGTACTTCCAGAATAAATAGGAATATTGGTGAAGCTAGAACCAGAATCAAAAGAAGAGTACCCAGAAAATCAGGAAAGAAAAGGGTGGTTTCCCTATCTGATTTTCTGTATTTTACAGAAGATAATGGATATAATGAAAGAGACAGGAAATACCTGGCAGGAGCATAGACAAAGCGGTGGATATTTTATCGAGCGACCGGGGTAATCCAGAATGCGTACCTTCTGAAGAACCGTGTACATATCATCTTGAATGCCTCCGATTTGGAAGACCAACGCTGTGTCTGAACACCTTGTTGTACTAGTCCAATACGCAGCCAATCACACATTATGTACCAGCTAATCGTAGTAATCAAGTCTGTTTTGTATCAAAATTAAGCTTGTGCTACAATTCCTGCACTTTCAATATCAGGAAGGTTACCATGAAACGAGTATTTATTGTCTTGTTATTGTTGAGTTTGGTAATAGGCATGACTGGTTGTGTAATCACAGTGCCCAACATTACGGCGCCATCACCCCCACAAAACCAAACTCCGGCAACATCCACACCCAAACAACCGCTCGACACAGGTTGGTCACCCCCACAACCACAAACCGAAGCACCAACGCTGCCGAGTATTGCCGATGTAGTAGAGAAGGTCTATCCCTCAGTAGTTGCTATAAATACCGAAGTCGTGACCCTCGATATATTTCGAACACCGCTAACACAAAAAGGCGCCGGTTCAGGCTGGATTATCGATAAAGATGGCATCATCGTGACCAATAACCATGTTGTCGAGGGAGCTAAAAAGGTCACCGTAGAATTGAATGACGGCAGAACCTTTGAAGCAGACCCCAAAAATATACGCACAGACCCATTGACAGACCTGGCCGTTATCAAGATTGATGCCACCAATCTGCCGGCGGCCAACGTGGGTGACTCAACAAAGCTTAGAGTCGGAGACTGGGTAGTAGCCATCGGCAATCCTTTAGGAGAGGGAATAAGAGCTAAGGAAGGCACTGTAAGTGGCCTGAAGGTATCTTTAGATATAGAACAGGGCCAGACTTTGGATGACCTTATTGAAACCTCAGCGGCTATTAACCCAGGTAACAGCGGCGGACCTTTGGTCAATATGAAAGCAGAGGTCATTGGCATCACCAGCGCCAAAGTAGCTGCAGTTGGAGTTGAAGGTCTGGGCTATGCTATAAGCACCAAAACCGCTATACCGATTATCGAACTATTAATAAAACAAGGCTATGTAGTCCGTCCCTGGCTTGGAGTCACCCTGTACACTGTTGACCAATACGTCGCTATGATTAACCACCTGCCTGTTGACAAGGGTGTGGTTGTCGCCTACGTAAGGCCGGAAAGTCCAGCGGCAGAAGCAGGCTTGCAAGAGCTCGATGTAATCACTCGATTCAAAGATAAAGAGGTAACTACGGCTGAGGAACTAATAAACACCATACACGAATCGAATATTGGAGAGGAAGTCACGATAACCTTCGTTAGAGGTAACGAGACAAAGACAACTACTGCCCGCTTGATACAAAGTCCTTCCCCAGGCAGTTAAGACAGATGACCAGGCAACGGTTTCTCAGGCTGTTTTCTTGATGCCGAGTGAGATTTCGTTATTGGAAATACGAAACTTCTCGGTATAACTTCCACCGGGGGGTACTGCTAGGGTCAGCTCCTCCGACAACGTTTCCTGCTGTATATAGTCGGCAAATTTTGTCATAACCAGTTGAATAGAATCACCGCCTTGATAATAGGTAACGATATGGTCAGCGATGTCCAGACCTGCTGAGCGGCGCATGGTCTGCAAACGCCGTACTACCTCACGAGAAATTCCTTCAGCTTCCAGTTCTGGCGATAACTGGGTAGCTACTGCCACCCGATAGTCCCCTTCCGCAGCGGAAACATAGCCAGGTTTATCGCCTACCTCTTCCCCTTCGTAGAATTCCACTTCTTTGACATTCAGCTCATCCAATATCTGATAAGTTATTTTTTGCAGAGCCTTCTTTTCACCACCAGACCTTACTTTGACTACTGCCTTGGATAGAGGTTGGCGTACTTTTACACCAGCTTTAGCCCTGGCGGCACGCCCGAGACTGCACACCGTCATAGCTAAGCGGGTGGCTTCAATAAGTTTCTCATCTATCTTAGACAAGTCAGCAACAGGAAAATCAGCCAGGTGCACGCTTTCCGCAGCTTCAGGCTCTATAGAGCACACAAGATTTCGGTAAATCTCATCAGCCACAAAAGGCGTAAAAGGAGCCAGAAGCTTGGACAAGGTGACCAGGCAATGATACAACGTCGAATAAGCAGCCAGCTTGTCTGCATCGCTCTGGCTTTTCCAGAAGCGGCGACGGCTCCGCCTCACATACCAGTTAGAAAGCTCGTCAACAAAGGCCTCAAGTTTCCTTCCGGCTGAAGTAGGGTCGTAATTATCCAAAGCTCCATCTACATCAGCTATAAGCTGATTCAATCTGGAAAGAATCCATTTGTCCAAGTCTGAAAGCAATGGTGTCCCTGTTGATTTGGGGTTAAAATTATCGATGTTGGCATAGATGACAAAAAAAGAATAGATATTCCACAAGGTCAGCAGGAAATTACGCAACACTTCCGCCACGGCTTCACTGGAAAAGCGGCGGACATTGCCTGCCGGGGCCGCTGTAAACAAATACCAGCGCAAAGCATCTGCACCGTATTTATCAAGTACCGACCACGGGTCAACCACATTTCCTTTAGCTTTGCTCATCTTTTCGCCTTCGGCATCGAGAATGTGTCCCAGGCAGATAACATTCTTGAAGCAGGGCCGCTCAAAGAGGAGGGTGGATATGGCGTGTAAGCTGTAAAACCATCCGCGTGTCTGGTCAACTGCTTCAGATATATAGTCGGCAGGAAAATTCCGTTTAAAAATATCTTGATTTTCGAAAGGATAATGCCACTGGGCGAAGGGCATAGCGCCTGAGTCGAACCAGCAATCAATTACCTCAGTTTGCCGCATCATTTTGCCGCCGCACTTGGAACAAGAAAAAATAATGCCATCTACAAAAGGACGGT
>JBAVQV010000024.1:0-4765 GCA_049694415.1 Dehalococcoidia bacterium | reverse complement strand
CCTCCATCCTCCCCAAACAGAGCGGCAACCCCAATTGCCGCTCTGTTTTTTCTACTTTTTATGTCTATTTCCTACTTGACACCCTCTATATATTGGGCTAAAATATATCCGCACCACATTCTGTAGGGGTATCCCTATGAAGTGTTCCTATTGCGGTGATACTGAGTCTAAAGTAATCGACTCTAGAAACATAGAGGATGGCATCAGGCGTCGCCGGCAATGTCTTCATTGTGGAACCCGCTTTACCACCTACGAACACTTGCAGTCCAGAAATCTTTTTGTTATTAAAAAAGATAACAGGCGAGAAGAATTCAATAGAGATAAGGTGTTGGCTGGCGTCCGAAAAGCCTGTGAAAAACGTCCGCTACCCACAGGCACCATCGATAAACTCGTAGACAATATCGAAGTTGAGCTTTATCGCCTGGGCAAAACTGAAGTTTCCAGCTCGGTAATTGGCGACATGGTTATAGAAAGGCTTCAGGAACTGGACCACATAGCTTATATTCGCTTTGCCAGCGTCTACCGTGAATTTACCGATATTGCCGCATTAAAACAGGCTGTGGATACTCTGGTGGATACAGAAGCTCAGATACCACCTGCTGGCCAACTTCCACTTCTATCTCAGGAAGAACTAACCGTCCTCGGGCGACGACATCGGAGGCGAAAATAAATGACATCTCGTGCAGCTAAAAATCGACCGGGTGGTAATAATCACCACCGTATCGCTCAAGCTATCTTTGCCGCCGCTGAGTCCATGGGTATAACTGACAGAAAGCTACTGGAGGAACTCACCAGCCAGGTAATTCAAAGGTTGGAGCCGAGCCCAATCTTGCCGGGAATGGAACACCTTGTTCCAACACACGAAACACAGCTGCCTTCTGACTTCCAAATAGAAGTGGCAGTTAAGGAAATACTGGCTGAGAAGACCAGGGCAGCGGAACCGGCTGTGATTGAGAAAAAAGCTGAAGCCGAACCAGAGGTTAAGAAAGTCAAACTAACCGAGAAACCGGTATCTAAAATGAAGGTCAAAGCTAAACAGGGAATGGAACTAACTCAAAACGCTCTTACAGTCCTGGAAAAAAGATATCTTAAAAAGGATAGCCAGGGACAGGTTGTTGAAACGCCAGAAGAAATGTTCCGGCGTGTCGCCAGGCACATTGCCTCAGCAGAACTCATCTACGACCAAAAAGCAGCTATCACCGGGTGGGAAGAGAAATTTTATAGGCTAATGACCTCACTCGAATTTCTGCCCAATTCCCCGACTCTAATGAATGCCGGACGAGAATTAGGCCAGCTATCAGCTTGTTTTGTTATACCTGTTGATGATTCCATGGAGTCCATCTTTGACGCCGTAAAATATACCGCTTTAATCCACAAAAGTGGCGGGGGCACCGGCTTCTCTTTCTCCCGCCTCAGACCTAAAAAGGATCGAGTTGGTTCCACAGGCGGTATCGCCAGTGGCCCGGTATCTTTTATGCGAGCCTTTGACACAGCTACCGATGTTATCAAGCAAGGTGGCATGCGCCGAGGTGCCAACATGGCCATTCTAAACGTCGACCATCCTGATATACTTGATTTCGTTACCGCCAAAGAAGACCCGAGGGCGCTTACCAACTTCAACATATCGGTCGCCGTCACCAACGAGTTTATGGAGGCCGTAGAAAAGGGCAAGGAGTACAATCTAATAAATCCACATAATAAAGAGGTAGTGAATAAACTCAACGCCAGGGAAGTCTTCAACAAAATTACAGAAACGGCCTGGCGTACCGGTGACCCGGGTATCGTTTTCATCGACAACATAAACAAGAATAATCCAACTCCAAAGCTTGGCAGAATAGAGAGCACCAACCCTTGCGGTGAACAACCTTTGTTGCCCTTCGAGTCCTGCAATTTAGCCTCCATTAACCTGTCAAAAATGGTTAAAAATGAGAATCACAAACCCGAAATCGACTACGCTAGGCTGCGTCAAACTGTTAAACTAGTCGTCCGCTTCCTTGATGACGTTATCGATGTTAACAAATTCCCGCTGCCCCAGATTGAGAAAATGACCAAAGCCACCAGAAAGATAGGACTTGGTGTTATGGGGTTTGCCGACATGTTACTCAAGCTCCGAATCGCTTATAACTCCGATAAAGCATTGGAAGTAGCCGAAAATGTCATGCGCTTTGTATCTGAAGAAGCAACCAAGGAATCGGTAAAACTCGGAGAGGAAAGAGGATTATTTCCCGCATTTAAGGGTAGTATTTACGATACGGACGGTGGGTTAAAGCCCAGAAACTCTGCAAGGACCACTATCGCGCCCACCGGCACATTAAGCATAATTGCCGGCTGCTCCAGCGGCATCGAGCCTCTATTTGCTCTCAGTTATACCAGACATATACTTGACGGCCAACAACTAATAGAGGTCAATCCCTACTTCGAAGAGACGGCCAGAAATGAAGGCTTCTATTCCACCGAACTAATGCAACAGCTGGCCGAGGGCAAAAGGCTGCGAGACGTGGAGGGCATACCCGAATGGGTCAAGGATACCTTCGTCACCTCCCACGATATAACCCCCGCGTGGCATGTGAGAATGCAGGCTGCTTTCCAAAAGTCCACCGACAGCGCCGTCTCCAAAACAGTTAACCTTCCTCACGAAGCGACGATAGAAAATGTGGCCGATGTATATATGCTGGCCTATAAATTGGGGTTGAAAGGAATCACTATTTACCGGGACCGAAGCCGTGACAGCCAGGTGCTGAACATTAGCCATGCGGAGGAGAAAAAAGAAGCCAAGCTTACACCCAGGCCAAGACCTAAAGTAACCAAGGGCGTTACTGAACGAGTAACAACCGGCTGTGGTTACATATATGTCACGGTAAACTTTGACGACAAGGGCATCTGTGAAGTTTTTTCAATGCTCGGAAAAGCCGGCGGCTGTGCCTCAGCGCAGCTGGAAGCTACCAGCCGTCTCATTTCATTGGCGGTAAGGTCGGGTATCGACCTGAGCTCGGTATCCAAGCATCTTCGTGGTATCCACTGCCCGTCCGTTGCCTGGGAAGAGGGTCGTGCTATCTTCTCCTGCGCCGATGCCATCGCCAGCGTCCTGGAAAAATATACCAAAGATAAAGAGACAGACACCTCCAAGGACTCCGGACTAGCTAAGAACTGGGCAGGGCAATGCCCGGAATGTGGTAACATGCTGATTTACCAGGAGGGCTGCCATATTTGCCCCAGTTGCGGCTATACTAAGTGCGGGTAGGTGACAGAAGTATACTCTGAAGGGAAGCAGTTGTGGATAGCCGCGAGCATAGCTACTCTCAAGCCTTCAAACAAATAGCCAGAGCCACTAACTCACTTCTGCCTCTGAAGAAAGTCCTCAATTCGGTCGCCAAGAGCACCGCAAAGGCGTTAAAAGCCGCCGGATGCTCAATAATGCTTCTGAACCCTCAAAAGGCACACTTGGACATCGTAGCTGCCTACGGTCTTAGCGATTTATACCTTCGAAAGGGCGCATTGAAAGCCAGCGAGAGTCTTCCTGAAGTACTAAATGGGGAAACGGTAGCCATCTTTGATGCCACACAGGACAAGCGGACTCAGTATCCGGAAGCCGCCGAAATGGAGGGCATAAGCTCCGTTCTGGCTTCTCCCATACTTCAAAAGGGTGAGGTAACTGGTGAATTACGAATCTACACTCGTGAACCGAGACAATTCTCACAAGCCGATAAGGACTTCCTGGCTAGCGTGGCTAATATAGTCGCACTTAGTCTGGAAAAAACTGAGCTGTATCAGTTGTTAAAAACAGAACATGAAGAAGCGATGGCTACACGACGAAAACTGGCACGTCTACCCAAATTACCTCCGTCTTCGCTGAGGCCATCCAGTTTCGGCCACCCTAGCGAAGAGGAATTTGCCAAATTGCTTGATTTCTACCGCATCGAATGGCTCTACGAACCTCGCTCTTTCCCACTGGCCTGGCAGGAAAACAAAGTGGCAGAGATGTTCACGCCGGATTTTTATCTGCCTGAGCTGGACATTTATATCGAGCTGACCACACTTAAACAGAGCCTGATTACGGAGAAGAATCGTAAATTACGTCGCCTTAGAGAGCTTTATCCCGAGGTCAACATAAAGCTGCTCAACAAGAATGATTATCTCAGGCTACTAGCTAAGTATGGCTATGGACGTCTGGGAGAAACAAAGATAGAGGGGATTGACCATGTCTTACTCAGTCACACTCAAATCCAGCGACGGATTAAATCCCTGGCCAAACGCATTACACGCGACTATACCGGTAGAAAATTGATTTTGGTCGGCATACTCAGAGGCGTCATCTGCTTTATGGCCGACTTAATGCAAAGCATTCCCCTGCCCCTCGCCATTGACTTTATGGCCATCTCCTATTATGGCACTGACAATGAGTCAGCAGTAAAGATAACCAAAGACCTCGATACCAGCATCGCCGGGCGTGACGTGCTCATGGTCGAAGATATCGTGGACACGGGGATGACATTAAACTATGTGCTTAACCACCTGTCGTCGCATAACCCGGCCAGTTTACGCGTTTGTACTCTGCTGGATAAACGCGTCCGCCGGCTCATTGATGTTCCGCTCGACTACATAGGCTTCGAAATTCCTGACGAGTTCGTAGTGGGTTATGGACTGGATTACCACGGGGAATATAGAAATCTATCTTTTATCGGTACACTCAATCCACAACTAATTGAAGAAGACCAGAATAAATAAAAAGCCCCAAGTAACCTCGCCCTTTCCGGTTCCACATCCT